>JAHFFL010000053.1 GCA_023247955.1 Candidatus Omnitrophota bacterium | reverse complement strand
CGTTCGCGGTGCTTCTGCCGGTGAAAAGCGTCGGCGTCATGGGCGACGAGAGAACCTACGAAAACGTCGTCGCGCTCCGCGCGGTGACGAGCCTCGACGGCATGACCGCCGATTGGTTCGAGATCCCCAAAGACGTGCTCGGAAGAGTTTCCAACCGAATCATCAACGAAGTCAAAGGCGTCAACCGCGTCGTCTACGACGTGAGCTCCAAACCTCCGGCCACGATTGAGTGGGAGTAAGACGGTTTTGGTCCTATGAGTTCTGAATTCGTCCATCTGCACGTCCATACCACCTACAGTCTCCTGGATTCGGTCTGCCACATCGAGGATCTCGCGGAAGCCGCCAAGGCGATGGGGATGCCGGCGCTGGCGATGACCGACAACGGCAATCTCTTCGGCGCGGTAGAGTTTTATAATATTTGCAAAAAAGCCGAGGTCAAGCCGATCATCGGGGCCGAAGTTTATGTGGCGCCGTCCAGTCGTTTTGAGCGCTCGACGCACGGCCTGCAGGGCGCGTCGTATCCTCTGGTGCTTCTCTGCGAAAACGAGACGGGTTACCGCAATCTCATGGAGCTGGTCAGCATCGGCTATCTCGAAGGGTTTTATTACCGTCCGCGCGTGGATAAGGAAGTCTTAAAAAAATTCTCCAAAGGACTCATTGCGCTTTCCGGGGGCTTGCGCGCCGAAGTGCCGCATCTTTTGAATATCAATCAGACCGAGAAGGCGGGCCAGGCCGCGCTGGAGTACCGGGATATTTTCGGTGAGGACAACTTTTATCTTGAAATTGTCCACAGCGGTTTGAGGGAGCAGGAGCGCGTGAACCCCGAGATTGTCAAGCTCGGCGAGCGCCTAGGCATCCCGCTGGTTGCGGCCAACGACGTGCATTATCTGAAGCGCGAGTTTAAAAAGGCCCACGAGATCCTTCTCTGTATCCAAACGCAGACGACGTTTGACGACCAAAACCGCGCGCGGTTGATGACCGACGAACTTTATTTCAAATCACCGGACGAGATGAAGGAGATGTTCCGCGACACGCCCGAGGCGATAGCCAACACCGTCAAGATCGCCGAGCGCTGCCGTCTTGAGCTGGACTTCACCAAGACCCACGTGCCGCAGTTTGTCCCACCGCAAGATAAGACCCAGGAACAATATTTGAAAGAGCTGACGCTCGGAGGGTTGAAAGAGCGTTACGGTGCGACGCCTGACCAAGCCGTCCAGGAACGCGTCAATCATGAGCTGGGCGTCATTCAGAGAAGCGGCTACACGAGCTATTTTTTGATTGTGTGGGACTTTGTGCATTTTGCGAAGCAGAACGGCATCCCCGTGGGTCCGGGCCGGGGCTCTGCCGCCGGCAGCGTGGTCAGCTACGCGCTGGGGATCACCGACATCGACCCCTTGAAGTACGAGCTTCTCTTTGAGCGTTTCTTAAACCCCGAGCGCGTGAGTATGCCGGATATCGACATCGATTTTTGCTATGAGCGGCGCGATGAGGTCATCCGCTACGTCACCGAAAAATATTCCAAGGAAAACGTCGCGCAGATCATTACGTTCGGGACCATGATGGCCAAGGCCGTGATTCGCGACGTCGCGCGCGTGATGAGCATTCCGTATTCCGAAGCCGACCGCATCGCCAAGCTCGTGCCGGCGGAGCTCGATATCACGATCGATAGTGCGCTCGGCCGAGAGCCGGAGCTTAAGGCGCTGTATAAAACCAACCCCCAAATCACGGAGCTCATCGATACCTCGCGAGTGCTCGAGGGAATGACGCGCCACGCGTCCACGCATGCGGCGGGAGTCGTCATCAGCGAACGCCCTTTGAGGGAGCATGTACCGCTCTTTAAAACCGGTGACGGCCAAATTTCCACGATGTATTCGATGGAGTCGCTCGAGAAGATCGGCCTTCTTAAAATGGATTTTCTGGGACTTCGCACGCTCACGGTTATCGACGACACACTGAAGATCATTAAAAGAATCCAAAAAAAAGATTTGGACTGGGCCCGTATCCCGCTGGACGACGCCAGGACTTTTGAGATGCTTTGCAAGGCGCAGTCCATCGGCGTGTTTCAGCTTGAAAGCGGCGGCATGCGCGACATCCTGCAGAAACTAAGGCCCGACAAATTTGAGGATCTCATCGCGATCTTGGCGCTTTACCGGCCGGGTCCCATCGGCTCGGGGATGGTGGATGAGTTCATCAAGCGCAAGCATGGGCAAATTCCCATCGTGTACGATCACCCGCTTCTTGAGCCGATTTTGAAAGACACCTACGGGATCATCGTCTTCCAGGAGCAGATCATGAAGATCGTGAACGTGCTCGCCGGCTTCTCGCTCGGCAAGGCCGATTCGCTGCGCCGCGCGATTTCCAAAAAGAAAGAAGAAATCATGCAGGAGGTGCGTCAGGACTTCGTCCAGGGATGCGCAGGCCATAAAATCGACAAGCGAATCGCCGAGAAGATTTTTAATTTTATCGTCCACTTCGCGGGCTACGGCTTCAATAAAAGCCACTCGGCCGCTTACGCGATGATCTCCTATCGCACCGCCTACCTCAAGGCGAATTATTCCGTGGAGTTCATGACCGCGCTGCTCTCGAGTGAAAAAGACAACACCGATAAGGTCGTGCTGTACATCGACGAGGCCAAACGCATAGGCATCAAGGTGCTGCCGCCGGACGTCAACGAAAGTTTCCCGCAGTTTACCGTGGTCGGCGCCGACACGATACGTTTCGGCCTCGCGGCCGTGAAAAACGTCGGGCAAACCGCGATAGATGCGATCATCCAGGGACGTATCAAACGCAACCGCTTCAAGTCTTTTTATGACCTGGCCGAACACGTTGATCTGCGGGTGGTCAACCGCAAGGTGCTGGAGAGTCTGATCAAATGCGGCGCCTTCGACACGATGGGACTTTTTCGTTCGCAGCTTTTCTTGATTTTAGACCATGCGCTTTCCTCGGCCGGCGAGATCCAGAAGGACAGGGAGAGTGGGCAGAAATCCTTTTTTGATTCGCCGGGCGATGAACCGCTTTTCAAAAATCGTCCGGAGGCGCCTGCTATCCCCGAATGGCCGGAGCATGAGCTCTTGGCCAATGAGAAAGAGATGCTGGGTTTTTACGTGACCGGCCACCCGCTCGAGCGCTACCGCAAGGAGCTCAAGAGCTACTCGACGGCCTCCACGGGCACGCTGGGGTTGCGCAAGGAAGGGGAAGAGGTGCTGATGGGGGGGCTCGTGAACAAACTCAAGTTCACGCAGACGAAAAAAAACAACGAACGCATGGCCATCGTAACACTCGAGGATTTGGAGGGGATTGTGGACGCGCTGGTGTTTCCCAGGGCGTTTAAAGAATGCGGACAGTATCTCGCGAAGGACGCTATCCTCTTTTTTCGAGGCAACTTGGATAAAAAAGAGCAGACGCCGAAGCTGCTCGTGAACGACATCACGCCGCTCGCCGAGGTGCATAAAAAATTCACACGCAGCATCCATGTACGGCTGGTCACCGACCACGTCGAGGAAAATGTGCTGAAGAACCTGCAGGAAGTGCTGTCCCAACATCCCGGAAGCATCCCGGTTTACCTGGAGTTTCGCGGCGGGGACAACTTGCGCTCGCAGATGCTGGTCGACAGGAGTCTGTTCGTCAAACCCAGTGAGGGGCTGGTCCAGTCCCTACAGAAAATCGTCGGAGATGAGGCGGTGAGCTTGAGGATTTGACATCGTAAGTCATTGTATGATAATATCATGCAGTTTTTGAAAAAGTTTGGCGGGAGGGTCGAATGGCGATTACCAAAAAAGACATTGTGCTCAAGATTTCAAGTGAAACGGGCATCAAGCAAATCGACGTCAAGCGCGTCGTGCAAAACGCGCTCGACAAGATCACCGAGTATTTGGCCGCTGGCCAAACCGTTGAACTGAGAAATTTCGGCATATTTAAAATCAAATCCAGACGTGGCCGTCTGGGGCGTAATCCGCGTACCGGCGAAGAGGTCCCCGTACCTCCGAAAAAAGTGGTGGTGTTCAAGCCGGGTCTGATCATGAAGCGGGATGTCAAATAGCCGCTAGGAATTTAAAAGCCATCGTTTCATAAAGGGGCACGGCGTCGGCCGTGCCCCTATTTTCGTTAAGGGGTCGTGATATGCCGTTTGGGCGTTTAAGAGGTTTTCAAGACATCACCGGCCTGTCCGCCGCGCGCTTTACCGCGATAGAAGCCGCCGCGCGGGAAGTATTCGGACTTTTCGGTTTTGAGGAGATACGAATCCCGCTCCTTGAAGAAAAAGCACTTTTTACGCGCGCGCTTGGCGAAGAAACCGACGTCGTGCAAAAAGAGATGTACGAGTTTGAGGACCGCTCCAAAACCCGCGTGGCCTTGAGGCCAGAGGGCACCGCCGGAGTGGTCCGCGCCTACCTTGAGAACAGCTTCGATAAAAATCAGGGGTTATCAAAATTTTATTACATGGGGCCGATGTTTCGCAGTGAGCGTCCCCAGGCCGGCCGCCTGCGGCAGTTTCACCAGATCGGCGCCGAAGCACTTGGCACCGACAGCCCCTACGCGGACGTCGAGACGATACAGTGCCTCGTTTTATTTTTGAAACGCGCCGGGATATCGGGCTATGAAGTGAAATTGAATAATCTCGGCACTTTTGAGGAGCGCGCGGGGTTCCGCGAGGCGCTTCGCGCCTATTTCAAGCCGCACCTTGGAAAACTCTGCGGCGATTGCCGCAACCGTTTTGAAAAAAACGTGATCCGGCTCTTGGACTGCAAGAACGAGACCTGCCGGGAACTCGCGAGAAAGGCGCCGCTACTGGCCTCGCACTTGACCGAAGAGAGCGAACGGCATTTTAATGAAGTCTGTGAGGCGCTTAAAGTCGCCGGTATTAAGTACCGGCTTGACCCTACGATGGTGCGCGGCCTGGACTATTACACCAAAACCGTTTTTGAGGTATCGCACCCGAAGCTCGGCGCGCAGGACGCGCTGGGGGCTGGAGGGCGTTATGACCGGCTGGTCGAATCCTTCGGCGGCCCGAACGTCGGGGCCGTGGGTTTCGCGGTCGGTGTTGAGCGGCTTGCGATGTGTGTCACCGAAGAAGCGGCCGCGGAGGAAAAGTTTTTAGAAGACGCCTATTTTATCGTGACGCTCGGCGAACGCGCGTTTAAAGAAGGATTTAAAATTCTTTCAGAGCTAAGAAACCATGGTGTAAAAGTTTCGATGGACTTCTCCGGCAAATCTTTGAAAAGCCAAATGCGTGGCGCCGACAAGAGCAAGAGCCGTTATGTCCTGATTCTCGGTGACAATGAGCTCGAGAATGGGACGTGTACTGTAAAGGATATGCGTGACGGGACGCAACAGCTTCGATTGCTTGACGGTTATTTGGCGAGCTTAGTTGCGCAGCAACGAAACAAAACTTGCTGAGCGGCGTATCGAAGTCTGAGAGGCCTTTAAATTTGTTCTTCTCGGCAGCTAGCGGAGGCGAGCACCACGGATCACGATTCTTTTGGGATGCGCAGCCGGAGCTCGCAGCGAAGGCGCGCCTCGGAGGGGCGCGCCGAGCGGTGACGAGAAGAACAAATTTAAAGGCCGAGACCATGCGATCCAAAAACGCATAAAAACAGACCGAGTAGCCGATCGAAGAAAGGGAGTTTGATGTTAAGAACGCATACTTGCGGGGAGCTTACCGAGAAAAATGTCGGCCAGGAAGTGACGTTGGCCGGCTGGGTGGACACCGTGCGCGACCACGGCGGCGTCACGTTCATCGATCTTCGTGACCGCTACGGCAAGACGCAGGTGGTGCTCGACGTCGCCGCCAAAAAGGACATCACCGAAACTTTCAAGTCCGAAGACTGCATTCAGATCCGCGGCCGCGTGCGGCCCAGGCCCAAAGGCACTGAAAACCTTAAACTTTTGACGGGCAGAGTGGAGATCGCGGCCGGCTCGGCCAAGATTTTAAATGCCTGCGACCCATTGCCATTTGAAGTCACCAAAAGCCGCGAGACCAACGAAGATCTGCGGCTTCAGTACCGCTACCTCGATCTCCGCAACCCCGCCGTGCAAAAAAACCTTTTTCTGCGGCACCGCGTCTGCCAGATCATCCGCAGCGTTTTAGACAAACAGGATTTCATCGAAGTCGAGACGCCGATGCTGACCAAGTCCACGCCCGAAGGCGCGCGCGATTATCTGGTGCCAAGCCGCTTGAACCCCGGAGAATTTTTCGCGCTGCCGCAGTCGCCGCAGCTTTTCAAGCAAATCCTCATGGTCTCGGGATTTGACCGTTATTTCCAGATCGCCAAATGTTTCCGCGATGAGGACCTCCGCGCGGATCGCCAGCCGGAGTTTACTCAGCTCGACATTGAGATGTCTTTTCTGGAGGAGAATGATCTTTTTTCGGCCGTCGAGGGCCTGCTTAAAAATATTTTGAAAGAAATCAAAGGAGTCGATTTGAAAATCCCGTTCTCGCGACTCACATATCAAGAGGCGATGGGCAAGTACGGCTCGGATAAGCCCGATTTGCGATTTGGGCTCGCGATTGAAGAGGTGTCCGAAGCCGTGAGCAATTCGGAATTCAAGGTTTTTAAAGACGCCTTGGCAAAGAAAAACGGTGCCGTCGCGGGAATTTGCCTGCCGGAGGGGGGGAGCGCTTCGAAGAAAGACATCGAGTCGCTGACTGAATTTGTGAAGGCCGAGGGCGCTTTGGGGCTCGCGTACTTTAAGGTAGCGGGCGGGAAATTGGAATCCCCAATCGCAAAATTTGTAGATGAGCCGATTCAGTCGAAGCTCATTCAAACTTTCAAGGCCTCCACCGGTGATTTAATATTGTTGGTGGCGGATGAAAAGCCAAAAGCGCTGAAGGTGCTCGGGGCGTTGCGGCTGTACGCCGCCTGCTGGAAAAATCTTGTTTCCAAGGACGTATTTCATTTCAGTTGGGTCACCGATTTTCCTTTATTCAAGTACAACGAAGAGGAAAAGCGCCTTGAGAGCGAGCACCACCCGTTCACGTCGCCGAACCTTGCGGACTGGGAGCTTTTCAAGAAAAAAGAACTGCCGGCGGAAAAGGTGCGCTCGCGCGCGTATGACCTGGTGCTGAACGGCAACGAGATTGCCTCGGGATCCGTGCGTATCCACAGCGCGGGACTGCAAAAAGAAATATTCGAGTCCATCGGCATTGACGAAAAAGAAGCCGAGCTTCGTTTTGGGTTTTTACTCAAGGCGTTAAAATTTGCCGCGCCGCCGCACGGCGGGATCGCGCTGGGCATCGATCGCGTGATGACCATTTTGCTCGGTCTCGAGAGCATACGCGACGTGATTGCGTTCCCCAAAAACCAAAAGGCCGCGTGCCCGGTGCCCGATGACCCCTCGCCGGTCAACGAGCGCCAACTTAAAGAACTGCACATTCGGGTTCGCTAAGTTGATCGAGGTGCGTTTGGATAAAAGTGTTAAAGGGGTTAGCGCGGCCTGGGCGCGGGGGATT
>JAHFFL010000052.1 GCA_023247955.1 Candidatus Omnitrophota bacterium | reverse complement strand
AGCGTCCCGACGTCCCTCCAGTAAAGCGTCTCTTTTTTATTGGCATCGACAAATTCGTAAGCCAGGATTTTTTTTCTGGCTTTCTGAATAATCTGCGGAATAATATTTTTTCCAAAATCATGGTCGGTGTTTTTGTGCGCGTCTTCTTCGAGCTCTTCCTCCAGGGCCTTTCTTTCGAAAATATAAATCCCCATCGAACCGTAAAGATGGTCGTCATCTCCCGGAATCGTCTTGGGCTTCACCGGTTTTTCCTCAAAACCCACCACGCGCTGGTTCGGGTCTACCTCGATCACGCCGAGGGTCGTCGATTCATCCCTCGGCGCCTTGACCACGCCGATCGTCAGGTCCGCGCCGGAACCGCGGTGCGCGTCGAGCATGAGCCGGTAATTCATCTTGTACACATGGTCGCCGGCCAGGATCAGGATCTGGTCGGGATTTTCTATCTGGATCGAATAAAAATTTTGATAAATCGAGTCCGCAGTGCCCTGGTACCAGTGGTCGTCTATCCTCTGCTGGGCCGGCAAAACATCCACGTATTCCCCAACCTCCGCGTTCAGGATGTTCCAACCCATGCGGATGTGGCGCGCCAGCGACATCGATTTATACTGGACCAGGATATGGATGCGCCGTATCCCGGAATTGATGCAGTTGGAAAGCGTAAAATCGATGATCCGGTAAATCCCGCCGAACGGTACGGCCGGTTTCGCCCTGTCCTTGGTCAACGGGTGAAGGCGTTCGCCTTTGCCTCCGGCCATCACGAAAGTCAGCAGTTTTTTCATGGCATTAATAGGAAACTAGGGAATAAACAGGGTAACCTTTGAGGCGTTTACGTCCTCCGAGGGCCAAAAGCTCCACCAAAAAATAAACGCCGGCGACGATCCCTTTGGACTTTTCAACCAGTCCAATCGCCGCCTCAACGGTCCCGCCGGTCGCGAGCACGTCGTCGATGATAATCACGCGGGATTTCTCCCGGATCGCGTCCGCGTGTATCTCAATCACGGCCTGCCCATACTCGAGATCGTAAGCGGCGGAATGTTTATGAAACGGGAGCTTGCCTTCTTTCCGGATCGGGATGAAGCCGACGCCGAGTTTGTACGCGAGCGCCGAGCCGAAGATAAAACCACGGGACTCGATGGAAACCACGTAATCAATCTTGCCTTTCGTTTTCTTGGCGAATTGATCGATGCAAAACTTAAATTTTCGCTTGTCCAAAAGCAGGGGCGTGATATCCCTGAAGAGGATCCCCTTCTTCGGGAAATCGGGTATCGTGCGTATCATTTCTTTGACTTGGGTCAATTCGACCATGGAAACTCCGCTAAAGAGTTTTTATTTTACCTCGCATGAGCTCTCGTGTATAGGGGTGTTTTGGGTCGTTGAAAACCTCGTCCCGCAGCCCTGATTCGCAGATTTTTCCGTCGCGCATCACAAGCACATCGTCGCTCATGTGGCGGACTGTCCTAAGATCATGGGAAATAAAAACCATGGCCAAATGCTTTTCGCTTTGGAGGCCGAGCAGCAGGTTCAAAATCCTCGCCTGCGCGGGACGGTCCAGCGAAGCCGTCGCTTCGTCGCAGACCAGGAGGCGGGGGTCCCCGCTGATCGCCCGGGCAATCGCGACGCGCTGGCATTCGCCTCCGGAGAGCTCACGGGGATATCTCCCCCGGAGATCCTCCCCCAAACCCACGCGCCGCAAAAGCTCCGTCGTCTTCTCTCCCCAAAAACGCCTCTCGACCCCTTGTAGCAAGAGCGCCTCCTGAATGCTTTCGCCGGCCGTCCTACGGGGATCCAGCGAGAGGAAAGGATGCTGGAAAATAATCTGAGCTTTTTTCCTGAAGTCTCTTAAATTTTTTTCCTTGGACCGCTCGATCGCTTGGCCTTCAAAATAAATTTCCCCCGTGTCCGGCGCGAGTAGACGTAAAATAAGCTTGGCCAACGTGGACTTGCCACAACCGGATTCCCCCACAATGCCCAGCGTCTTGCCGCACTCGAGACCAAAAGACAGCTCTTGCACCGCCCGAACACGTCCTCTGTCAAAAGATTTGCTTAAGTTTTTTGCCTCAAGAATCATCACCAATTCAGACCTCGATCAAAGTTTTGGGTATGGCGCCGGCCAAACTGGCGTTAAAAAGTCGACGGGAATACGGATGCGTGGCGGAAAAACCATTTTTCTTCTCGAGCCGCTCGATCACGCGGCCTTTGTCCATCACATAAATAGAATCGGAATACCGTTCCGCCAGCGACAAATCGTGCGTGATAAAAATAAGCATGAGCCCTCTCTTCTTCTGGATCCCCGTCAGAAGCTCCATCGTCTCTCTTTCGGCCGGCGCGTCAAGCGCGGTGGTTGGCTCGTCGGCGATCAGCACGCGCGGCTCCGCGATAAGCGCGGCCGCAAGCATCGCGCGCTGGCACAAACCCCCCGAGAGCTCATGGGGAAATGACCGGTAAACACGCTCCGCGTCGCTGATTCGCAGTGATTTTAAAATTTCGAGGGCCTTTGTTTTTGCCTGAATCCTCCCCTCACGAAAATGAGCGAGGCACGATTCGATGATCTGCTCCCCCACCCGCATCACGGGGTTCAAAAAAGAAGCCGGGTCTTGAAACACATAAGAAATTTCTTTTCCTCGAATGGACAAAAGTCCCTCCTCGTCCATTTTTAGGAGATCGGCCCTGCGGCCTGCCGCATCGCGGTACCACGCCTCTCCGGAAATAAATCCTCCTTGAAGCAGCCGGCAAATCGCGAGCGCCGTGACACTTTTGCCTGATCCCGATTCACCGACCAGCGCCGTAAACGACGCCTCTTCCACGGCGAGACCCACCCTGTCCGCGGCCGTCACCACGGAAGAGGGGCGGCCTGGCTCCGAGGGAAAACGTACGCTTAAGTCCCGTAATTCAAGCGCTGGTGCGGACACTCGCCCTCCCTCCCGACGAGCGCCCGTTTAAATATTCGCCGATGGTATGCGCCGAAAGAACCGTCAGAAAAATCATTAGGCCCGGAAAAAAGGAGACCCACCAAGCGACGCCAAGCGTTGACTTTCCTTCCATCAAAATATTTCCCCAGCTGGGTACCGGAGGCGGCACACCAACACCCAGAAAGCTGAGCCCTCCCTCGGTCAAAATAGCCGCGCAGAGGCCCAGTACAGCGCTCACGGTTACTGGCGCCAACGCGTTCGGGACCAGATGTCGGAATATAATCCGGCAGGAGCCGGCGCCAAGCGCTCTCGATGCCAGAATAAACTCCCTTTCTCTCAAGCTCAAAACTTCCGCGCGGACAAGCCGGGCGGTCCCCATCCAGCTGGTAATCCCGATCACCGCCGCAATCACGAGCGGCCCTGAACCGATAACGGCAACTACCGCTAATATCAGGAAGAAGGTTGGAAAACAAAGCAGGGTATCCACGAGTCCCATCAGCAGGCGGTCGCACCACCCTCCCCGGTAACCGGCAATGACGCCGACGAATACGCCGAAAAGAAGCGATAGGAAAACCGCAAGCCCGCTCACGCCCAGCGAAACCGAGGCGCCGAGCAGCGCGCGGCTAAATAAATCACGCCCCAGTGAATCCGTGCCAAACCAATGCGCCAAGGACGGGGGCTCGAGCGCATGTCTGAAATCCATGGCCTGCGCCTGGCCGTTTAAAAAAAACGGCGCCGCGCAAGCGGCCAGCACAATGAGGAATACCCAAGCGATTGCGGCTTTCATCGAAAGGCAGATCTCGTGCGCGGATCCACAGCCGCGGTGGCCAAGTCCGCGAGTAAATTTCCCAAGAGCGTCAAAAAAGCCCCCAGCACAAGTATCCCCATAATCACCGGGTAATCCCGCGCGAACACCGAACTGAAAAAAAGCCGCCCCATCCCGGGGAGCGAGAAAACCGTCTCAAACAAAACGCTTCCCCCCAAAAGACCCGGAACGGAAAGCCCTAAAATCGTGACCACCGGCAAGAGGGCGTTGCCGAGCGCGTGGCGGTACAGCACGCGCGATTCGGAAATGCCCTTAGCGCGCGCAGTACGTATATAATTTTGCCGCAGCGCCGCCAGCATGCTGCTTCGCGTAAAACGCGAGATTCCGGCAAGCCCCGTGAGCGAAGAAACAAAAACCGGCAGCACCAGGTGTTTTGCGGTATCGATACATTTTCCCCAAAAGCTCATTTCTTCGTACAGCAGGGAGTGAATCCCGGAAACCGGAAGCAGCCGCCAATGCACGCCGAAAGCGGACATGAGTAAAAGGGCAAGCCAAAACGTGGGCACTGAAAACAAGGCAAGCGTGACAACGGATAAAACTTTGTCCGGCAAACGGCCCTCGTGAACCGCCCCGGCCACGCCCAGCGGAATCCCGACAAGAAAGATCAGCCCCAGTGACAAAGCGTTGATCAGAAGCGTGAGCGGGATGGCCTCGGCGACTTTTTTCCGCACGTCCCGGCCGTCGGCAAACGAGCGACCGAAATCAAAACGCGCCAGACGCCGTGCCCAGTCCAGGTACTGGGCCGCCAGCGGCCGGTTCAAACCATAAGTTTCCCTGAGCTTCTCTTTGGCCTGTGCGGTCATCTTCGGATTAAACGCCGTCTGCGCGTCCCCCGGCCCGCCCGGCGCCAGGTGAATCACCGCAAAACTGAGCAGTGTAATCCCTAAAAACAGCGGGACTAAGCCCGCCAATCTTTTAAGACAATAACTCTTCACTCATAAACCCCGCCTAAGCACGCACCGTTTTATACCGCCGCTCGTTTTCGGGTACAAACCACCGGATAAAATTGTAGCCGATGCCGGCGGGGGCCGGTTCCACTCCCCTAAAGCGGCGATGCACCACCGGCAACGCGTCGGCGACATAGAGAAATGTGTAGGGCTCGTCCTCGGCCAAGAGCTCGTGCAAACGGTGATACACCGGCGCTCTTTGGCTTTCCGGAATCAACCGCCGCCCCTCTTCCATCAACCGGTCCGCTTCGGGATTCGAATAAGAAACAAAATTAAATCCTCCGCTCATCCGCGAAGAGTGAAAAATATCGTAGAGGTCCGGGTCTTCGGGCAGCTGCCAGGCCAAAAGCACCGCCTCAAAACGCCGCTTGTCGATAAATTCTTTGAGAAAAGTGCTCCACTCCACCACCTGTATTCGGACCTCGATACCGACATCCCGCAGACTTTTTTGAATGATCTCGCAGGCCATCTTTCTTTCTTCATTCCCCTGATTGGTCAGAATCGTGAATGAAAACTTCCGGCCGTCTCTCTCCAGCACGCCGTCCCTATTCGAGTCGTTCCATCCCGCTTCTTTTAAAATTTGCTTTGCCTTCCCGGGATCAAACACTGCCGGAGAAACCGTTGTGTCATAAGCCCAAGTGCCCGGCAAAAACGGGCCCGTGCAGACTTGTCCGAGCCCAAGCAGTGTCGTATCGATGATCTCTTTTTTAGGGATCGCCATTCCGATGGCTTTGCGCACGCGCTTGTCGGAAAATAGCGGGCTTTTCAAATTGTATCCGATATAGGTGTACGAATGACTTGGAATGCGGAACTTGGCAAATATCTTTTGAAAAAAATTGGACTGGGTTTGTCGCTGATACTGCAGGGGAGTGAGGCCCGCCGAATCCAGATCTTCCGTCAGGAGTTCCAGAAATAGCGTCGCTGGATCGGGAATAATTCTGTACACATAGCGGTCAATCAACGGCCGCCCCTCAAAATAATCCGCGTTGGCATCAAGCTCCAGTCTTTCCCCGCTTTCCCAGCGGCGAAACCGGTAGGGTCCCGTACCCACCGGATGGCGCGCAAAACCGGTGCTGAGAAGATTCTCGCCGCGCAGGAGATGCCGGGGGACAATGCCCATCCCCCAGCTGACGACGGCCGGAGCGAACGGTTCTTTGTAAGTGACCTCTATCGTATAGGGATCGACAACACGCAAGGATTTTACTTTTTCAAAATCACCTCCGTACGGGGTCGGCGTGGCGGGGTCGGTGAGTTTTTGAAACGTGAATTCCACATCGTCGGCCGTGAACGGCTCGCCGTCCTGCCACCGCACTCCTTTTCGTAAATGAAAGATGATCTTTAAGCCGCCATCCTGAATATCCCAGTGCTCGGCCAAATCGCCGGTCAGCTTCAAATCCTTGTCGACCTTGACGAGCCCATTGAAAATAAGCCGGGAAATCTCGGCGGAAGCGCTGTCTGTCGCGAAAAAGGGAATCAGATTGGACGGCTCGGCGATGGATGACGTAACAAAAAAATCACCGTGAGGAACGGAGGCGGCGTGAAGAGACGGCGCGACTAAAATCAAAAAAACGAACCCCGCCGCTGCTCGGGCGGGATAATGCTTAGCTTGCATTGGCTCCGGCGGGAGCGGCAGAAGTGCTCGCCGCAGCGGCCACAGCAGGTGGTGAAATACTCGTAGAGTCTTTGGCCGGTTCCGAAGCAGCTGCCGCAGGCGTCACCGAAGACGCGGGAGCTGATGGTGGAACGGCCGTCTTAGCCGCCGTAGCCAGTTTACTTTTCAGCTTGTCCAGCCCCTGTTTTTCGACCAGCGACTTGCCTCTCTGCGAAGTGATGATCCCCAGTGACAGCGAGGTGATGATAAAAAGTACGGCGCACGCTTCGGTCGCGCGCATCATGAAGGAATTGGTCTGCGTGCCGAAAATACTTTGGGGCTGTCCGCCGCCCATCATGTCGGAAACGCCGCCGCCCCTGCCGGCCTGCAGCAAAACCACGAGGATTAACACCAAGCAAACAATGACATGAACGACAATCAGAAAAATATACATCTTGACCTTCCCTGCTTTTTGTCCTGCCCTTTAGCGGAGGGCCGCCACACCGGCGTTTTTTACAATCTCCGCGAAACTATTCGGCTCAAGACTTGCGCCGCCCACAAGCGCGCCGTCAATATCGGGCTCCCGCATCAAATCCGCGGTGTTGTCCGGCTTGACGCTGCCCCCGTATAGGATGCGCAGCGCCGCGGCCGTCTCTTCCCCAAAAGCCTTTTGCATCCGCCCCCTGACAAACGCGTGAGCTTCCTCGGCCTGCGCGGGCGTCGCGACCTTGCCGGTCCCTATCGCCCACACCGGTTCATAGGCGACCGTAATTTGCTGGATTTCTTCCTTGTTAAAACCGGTGAAAGCTCCTTTGATCTGCGCTTCAAGCACCTCAAAAGTTTTACTGGCTTCACGTTCCTTCAGCGTCTCCCCGATACACACGATGGGTATCAGCCCATTTTTCAGGGCCGCCTTGGTTTTTTTTTGGACGGTGTCGTGAGTCTCATGAAAAAACTGCCGCCTTTCGGAATGGCCGACGATGACAAACGCCGCGCCCGCGTCTTTGATCAGCGCGCCGGACACCTCGCCGGTGAACGCCCCCTTTTCCTCCCAGTACAAATCCTGGGCACCCAGCTGGATCTCCGATTCCATCAAAAGCTCGGAGACATCGCTCAAGGCCGTAAAAGGCGGGCAGACCACCACGTCCACGTTCTGAAAATCAGTAATGAGGCGCTTGAGCAAGGTCACCAGCTCTATCGCCTCTTTGATGGTTTTATTGAGTTTCCAATTGCCGGCGATCAGGGGCTTTCTCGGAGGTGGTGGGGTCATTTGTCTTCGAGCGCCGCGATTCCGGGAAGCTCTTTGCCTTCCAGGTATTCGAGCGAGGCGCCGCCG
>JAHFFL010000051.1 GCA_023247955.1 Candidatus Omnitrophota bacterium | reverse complement strand
GTGTCCCTCGAAATCCACGAAAAAGAAGTAACTCCACACCTTCTTTTTGGACGGCCGGGACTCGATCTTGGTCAGGTTGATGCCCGCCTTCTGAAAAGGCACGAGGATATCGTGCAGCGCCCCGACGCGGTCCTTCACGGAGAACACCACGGACGTCCGGTCCCTGCCGGTCGGCTTGGACTCGGTTTGTGAAATAATGATGAAACGGGTCGTGTTGTTCGCGTTGTCCTCAATCGAAGGTGCAATCACGTGGAGACGGTATTCTTTGGCCGCGAGAAGACTCGCAACACAGGCGATCTCGTTTTTGAATTGCGGATGCTCGGCGACATAACGCGCAGCCTCCGCGGTGCTCGAAGTCGTCATGAGCTTCGCGCCCGGCAGATTGGACTCCAGCCACAAGCGGCACTGCGCCAGTGCCTGCGGGATCGAATAAATTTGGTTGATCGTCTTTAGCGAAGCGGCGTTGGATAAAAGATACTGGCCGATCGGCAAATACAGCTCCGCGCATATTCTTAAAGGAGACTCGATAAACATATCGAGCGTGTAGTTCACGGCCCCTTCGGTCGAATTCTCGACCGGCACGACGCCGTAGTCGCTGCGGCCGCGCTCCACTTCCGCGAAGACATCGGAGATGTTGGCGCATGGGAAATAATGCACCGAGGCACCGAATTTCTTGAGGGCCGCCTGGTGCGTAAACGTGAACTCAGGCCCCAGATACGCGATCTTCACTTCTTTCTCGAGACTGATCGAGCTCGACATGATCTCGCGATAAATGGCCTCAATCGCCGACGGTGACAAAGGCCCTTTGCTCAGCTGTTTCAACCGGTCCAACACTTCCTTTTCGCGGTCCGCGGCATAGACCCCCTGTTTGCGCTTGCGCTTGATCTTGCCTATCTTTTTGGAAGTCTCCGCCCGTTCATTCAAGAGCCTCAGTATCTTTTCATCTATCGAATCGATCAGCTTCCTGACTTTATCAACGCTCACGTGTGCTCTCCGTTTCTTCACCGTCCGCCAGCTCCGCCGAATCCACAGAGGTCGCCTCCGAAATACCGAGCCGTGCGTCCAAATCCTTAGGATTAAACTCGGCCAGCGCCGGTAATTCCTTCAAAGACTTAAGCCCAAAGCGCTGCAAAAATTCCGGTGTCGTGCCATAAAGCATCGGACGCCCTGGCGCTTCCCTGCGGCTGACGATTTTCACGAGCCCCTTTTCCAGCAGAGATTTGAGCGCGCCGTCCACGTTGACCCCGCGGATAAACTCGATATCAGCGCGAGCAACGGGCTGTTTGTAGGCAATGATTGACAACGTCTCGAGAGTCGCCTGCGGTAATTTTTTCTTTTCGCGCTCTTCATAAAATTTCTTGAGATACTCCGAAAGACGCGGGTTAGTCACCCACTGGTATCCTCCGGCAACCTCGACGAGCAGGACCCCCCCGTCACCGGTGCGACACTCCTCTTTCAACGCCGTAAGCGCCTCGGTGATTTCCTCAAGTCCAGGCCTTTCCCGATCGAACGCCTGCGCCAATTCTTCCGCCGACATCGGTTTATCGCTCGCAAAAAGGACCGCCTCGCAAATCCGCTTCAACTCTTCTTTGTCCAAACGACGGCTCCGTTTTTATCTACGTCTCCTTGTCTCGTTCCAAAATCGGCTCAGCCAGCCTATCCATTATTTGGTGAAAGCTCAGTAACGTTTCTTGCGATCTCGATCTCGCCAAAGCGGTCCGGCTGTTGGATGAGTATCTCTTTCAACCGCACCAACTCGAGAATGGCCAAAAACGTCGTGATGGCCTCGATCTTGTTCCTTGCCTTTTTAAAAAAATGACTGAAACGCAGCGCCGGCCGCTCCACAAGCAAGTGGAGAATCTCGTGTATCTTCTCGGCCACGGTGAATTCGTCCTTGATCACCTGATGAAAGACTTCCTTCGGCAGGTTGCCGATCACTTTCGCCAGCGCCGAAATCAAATCAAACAGCGACACCTCACCGAGCATGGCAGACGCATCACCGTCGCCGTTCGCGCCCGTCCATTCGGCCGCGGGCCTTACAAAAACCCGGCTCCTCTCGGCCTCGAATCCGCGCAGCTGCCCGGCCGCTTCCTTGTAGGTCTTGTACTCCAAGAGGCGCCGCACCAGCTCCGCACGCGGGTCCGGCTCCGGCGCTTCCTGCGATTGCGGGTCCGGCGGCAGGAGCATTTTGGACTTGATCTGCATCAGCGTCGCGGCGACTACGAGAAACTCGCCGGCTACCTCGAGATCCAAAAGCTCCATCAAATTCAGGTATTCCAGGTACTGCTCGGTAATCCGTGCGATCGGAATATCATAAATGTTGAGCTCTTCTTCCTTGATCAGGTGAAGAAGCAGGTCCAGTGGACCTTCAAACATGTCGAGGCGTATCTTGTAGCCCAATTTATTTATCCCGTCCCTTGAAATCCCGAACGGCGCCTATCCCCATAAGACCCTTCACTTCTTCCAGTGTTTGGCGCGCGATTTTTTGGGCCTTTTTCCTGCCTTCCTCCAATATTTTGGAAATGGTGTCCTTGTCTTTTTCCAGAGCGCTTAAAATTTCACGGCGTTTCTTGTGCATCGGCTGAAGGCGTCCGATCAAAAAGTCCGCCATGGTCTTTTTGCAGTCGGTGCATCCTTTTTTCGCGTGGGTGCACCAGTCGTGAACTTCCTTCACCGTCGACGCGGAGGAAAAAACCTGGTAATAACCGTACACATTGCAGACCTCCGGGTGTCCCGCGTCGGTCGCCTTGACGCGCGCGGGGTCCGTGATCATCGACTGCACTTTTTTCCTGACGATTTCTTCGGGGTCCGATAAATTGATCGCGTTGCCGTAGCTCTTCGACATCTTTCGCCGGTCCATCCCCAAGATGCGGGATTCCTTGGTCAAAAGCGCTTCCGGTTCGACGAGCGCGCGGTCCGCGCGGTACAAATGCTTAAACCGCCTGACGATCTCGCGCGCCAGTTCCAGATGCGCCTCCTGGTCCTCTCCCACGGGGACCTTGTTCGCCCGGTACAGCAGGATGTCCGCCGCCTGAAGCACGGGATAGCCCAAAAAACCGTACGTGGTCAGGTCGCGGCCTACGATCTCCCTGAGCTGTTCTTTGTAAGTCGGACTTCGCTCAAGCCAGCCGAGCGGCGTGATCATCCCCAGCAAAGCAGCGAGCTCGCAATGTTCGGGCACCTGAGACTGCACGAAAAGCACGCTCTTTTCGGGGTCGATGCCGCAAGCTATCCAGTCGATGACCATTGCCGTCGAATTTTTTGAAATCTCGGCGGGACGTTCATACTCCCCCATGAGCGCGTGAAGGTCCGCGACCATAAAAAAGCATTCATGGGTCTCTTGAAGCTTAACCCAGTTCTCAAGCGCCCCTAGCCAGTGCCCCACATGAAGCGGGCCGGTGGGCCTCATTCCGGAGAGAACGCGGTCCATTTTATTCCAGTTTTCTTGCTTTCTTCTCGATTTCAAACACCTCGATTTTATCCCCGACTAAGATCTCATCGAAGTTGGAGACGCCGATGCCACACTCAAACCCTTCGAGCACTTCCCGCGCGTCGTCTTTGAAACGCTTGAGACTCGTGACCTTGCCGTCGTGGACTTTCTGCCCGCCGCGTACCACACGGCACGAGTAATTCCTGACGACCTTGCCTTTTTGCACCGTGCAGCCGGCGATGGTCCCAATCTTGGATACCTTGAAGACCTGGCGCACTTCCGCCATGCCCACAAGAGATTCTTTGAGCTCGGGCTCGAGAAGTCCCTCCATCGCTTTTTCAATCGCAGTCTTCACCTCATAAATGATTTCGTAAAAGCGCACGTCGACGAGTTCGCGTTCGGCGATCTCGCCCGCGGCGGTAGCCATCCCGACATGGAAACCGATCACGACGGCGTTGGAAGCGGCGGCGAGCATCACGTCGGATTCGCTGATGTCGCCGGTGCCCGAGTGGATGATGTTGAGTCGGACATTTTTGGACTGAATCTTTCCAAGCGTCGTGCGAAGCGCCTCAACGGATCCCTGCACATCCGACTTGAGGATCAGCTTCAGCTCTTCCACTTTGCCGGCTTTGATGTCCTCAAAAAGATGCTCAAGGGTCACACGCGAGAATGTCTGGCTTCCCTTTTCACGGAGCTCGGCTTGCTTGGCATCCACAATCTCCCTGGCTTTGCGCTCGTCTTTGACGACGTAAAAACGGTCCCCCGCTTTGGGCACCGCGGGAAGCCCCAGAATCTCGACGGGCGTAGATGGCAGGGCTTCTTTGATTCGCTGCCCGCGGTCATCGATCATCGCGCGAATACGGCAATAGTCGGAGCCGACCACTACGGCGTCGCCGACGCGAAGCGTCCCATCCTGCACGAGCATCGTCGCCAAGACTCCGCTTTCCTTCGAAAGCTCGGCCTCAATCACGATTCCTGATGCCGGCGCGGACGGATTGGCCTTAAGCTCCAGAAGCTCGGATTCAAGCGCGAGCATTTCCAGAAGTTCGTCAATACCCTTGCCGGTCTTGGCCGATACGCCGATCATCACCGTTTTTCCTCCCCAGTCCTCGGGCGTCAGGTCGTGCTCCATCAACGCTTTTTTGACACGGTCGGAATTGGCGGACGGCAAATCCATTTTGTTGATCGCCACAAGGATCAAGACACCCGCCGCTTTGGCGTGGTCTATCGCTTCAATCGTCTGCGGCATCACACCGTCATCGGCCGCGACCACAAGCACGACGACATCCGTGACCTTCGCGCCCCGGGCCCGCATCGCGGTAAAGGCCTCATGACCCGGCGTATCCAAAAAAGTCACAGCACCCTTCGGCAAAAAGACCTCGTAGGCCCCAATATGCTGCGTGATTCCTCCGGCTTCAGAAGCGGCCACCTTGGTCTTTCGAATGGCGTCAAGCAGCGAGGTCTTGCCGTGATCCACATGCCCCATGAACGTGACAATCGGAGCACGGGTCACCAGCAGTGATTTATCGGTGACGGCTTGGCGAATCGGGCCTTCCACTTCCCTGGTTTTTTTGAGCTCTTCGAGCTCAACACTAAGATCCGCGGCCACTGTTGCGGCAATTTCAAAATTAATCGCCTGGTTGATTGTCGCAAAAATATTCACGCGGATCAGGCGCTGGATCAGCTCATTGGGCTTGATGCCGAGTTTGATGGCAAAATCTTTGACCGCAATGGGCGCTTCGATCTCCAGTTTTCTTTTTTTCGTCTCCAAAGAAGCAGTTGTCGTCGCCGTGGCCAAAGATGCCTCTGCCTGCGAAAAAACCGGCGAAGGCCTTGTTTTTTTCTTGATCTCCGGGTGAGCGGGCTTGGTTCTCGGGGCCGATGACGGGACCGCATAGGGTTTGGGCGGCGTGCTGGACGCGGCCTGAGGCCGATGTTTTATCTCCGCCGCCTGCTGGGCGTTCTTTACCCCGATACGCTGAAGCAGAAACTCTTTTTTTACGCTCGCGATGGAAGGCGTTTCCGCCGGCTTTTCAATCTTGGGCGGCGGTGCGGACAAAGGCCGGACGTCCGGCGCTTTGGCGGCGGACTTTAGACCTTCCGAAGTTTTGGCGGAGGATTTCGCCGGCGCTGGCTTAGCCGCAGACGTCTTTTTCATGAGATTCTTGGCAAACTTGACCTGCTCGTCCGTCAAAATGCTCATGTGGCTTTTGACACCCGCTCTCAGCGGCTTAAGTTTGTCGATCAGCTCTTTTGACGAAAGCTTGAGCTGTTTGGCTAGTTCATGCACGCGCGCAGACATTTTTATTCCGCCTCTTTATTTTTCTCAATGGCTTTCAGAATTTTTTCCAACGTCTTTTCGCCGACGCCCTTGACCGATAAAAGGTCTTTTGGGGAGGCCTTCTTCAGATCGGCCAGCGTTTTATAACCGGCGGCCGCCATCGCCGCGGCGGTCTTGGGGCCTATCCCTTCAATAGATTCGATCGGCGTTTGCCCGCCGGCCTGCCCGTCACCAGATGCAGAACTCTCGGCGGTCATTTGGGATTCTAATTTTTCTTTCGCGAGTTCTTTTTTGGAGCGGATGTCGATGGACCAGCCGGTCAGCTTCGAAGCTAAGCGCACGTTTTGGCCGTTTTTGCCGATCGCGAGCGAAAGCTGGTCATCGCCCACAATCACTTCGATCTTCTTCTCTTCCGAGCTCAAAATTTTGACCGACGACACCTCGGCGGGGCTGAGCGCGGCCTGCACGAATTCCTCGACGATGTCGCTCCAGCGTACGATATCGATCTTTTCGCCCTGAAGCTCCTTGACTACTCCCTTGACTCGCGAGCCGCGAATGCCGACGCAAGCACCGACACAGTCGATCTTCTCATTTTTGGACCACACGGCGATCTTCGTGCGGTCACCGGGCTCGCGCGACACCGAGCGGATCTCGACCACGCCGTCGGCAATCTCCGGCACTTCGAGCTCAAAAAGGCGTTTCACGAAGCCGGGGTGACTACGCGATAAAATGATCTGAGGCCCTTTGGCGGTCTTATTGACCTCAAGGATATAGGCCCGAATCGTGTCCCCTTGACGGTAGTTGTCGCGCGGCGACATCTCCCGTTTCGGCAACATTCCCTCGGTCTTTCCCAAATCCACGAGAAGCGCGCCCTTTTCAAAACGGTATACCGTGCCGCTCGTGATCGAATCCGATTTCTGATGGAATTCGTTAAAAATCACATCGCGCTCGGCTTCCCTTATCTTCTGAAAAATGACCTGCTTGGCCGTTTGCGCCGCGATGCGCCCGAACTCGTTCGAGACAATCTCTTTCCCGTCGGAATAAATCCTGATCTTGCCGCTTTCCACGTCGATCTTCACCTCGACGTCTTTGTCCTTGTCATGGAGGACCTTCTTCGCGGCGGAGACAAGCGCGGCCTCAACCGACTCGATCAACACCTTGCGGCTGATGCCTTTCTCGCGTTCTATATTTTCTAAAACCATGAGTAATTCGGTGCTCATCGGAATTCCCCGTCCTTTGCTTTAAACTTTAATCTCCCGCAGTGCTTTGATGATTTCCCCGAGAGACACCTGAAAAAATCCCCGGCCGACGGGACGAACAAAAAATACCCGGCCGTCCCTCACCTCGCGGACTTCACCGGCATCATGAGTGACTCTGCCAGCAGCATCCTGATAGGTCACGCGCACTGTGCGCCCCACGGACCGCTCAAAATCCCTTTGGTTTCTGAGCGGCCGATCAAGTCCGGGGCTGTTGACTTCCAAAGTGTAAGGCGTACTCGAAAAACCGCCTTCGGCTTCGCCTAATTTATCCAAAAAAATGCTCAAATGGCCGTTGAGGCGCGCGCAGTCCTCAAGCGTGATACCGCCTTGCTTGTCGGCCACGATAATCACCGACGTCCTTCCGCCCATTTTCCTTACACAAACGTCGACAAGCTCGGCGCCGAGCTTTTCCACTTCCGACCGAAGCTCTTCCTTTTTATTTTCTAATCCATTCGGTAACATCGACGCCGCGACCTTTTCCCACATTCAATAAAAAAAGTGGGCTTTCACCCACTTTTTCTCAACGACAAATCCCTAACCTACTGAAACAATGGAGCTTATACTAACAAAAACCCTTTATTCTGTCAAGCACTGAAAGAAAATTAACCGGCTAGCTTCTGCAGGGTATCCAAAACGGAGGGAATGAGGTTAGGTGTGTCTATAAGGAGCGTCTCA
>JAHFFL010000050.1 GCA_023247955.1 Candidatus Omnitrophota bacterium | reverse complement strand
CTCTCACCCCGACAATATTTGCTTCTCAAAAAAATCTTATGAAAAAGAACCGGCCAAAAAAAACGATAGGAATCGGGCTTGTGGGACTGGGCACCGTTGGGACGGGTGTGGTCAAGATTCTTGCGTCTCAGAAAAAAGAGATTGAGAAAAAAGCCGGCGCTCACCTTGAGCTCAAGAAAATCTGCGTCCAGTCGCTTTCCAAGAAAAGAAACGTCAAAGTCTCGCGGAGTCTTTTGACGAAAGACCCGTCGGATTTGCTCCGTGACCCTTCCATCGACATCGTGGTGGAGCTCATCGGCGGCATTCACCCCGCCAAAGAGATCATCCTGAAAGCGTTTGCTTCGGGCAAGCAGGTGGTCACGGCGAACAAAGCGCTTTTGGCCGAAGACGGCGGCGTGATTTTTGGCAGGGCCCGCCGCGAGTCCAAAAATTTGGGTTTTGAGGCCAGCGTGTGCGGGGGCATCCCCATCATCAAAGCGATTAAAGAAGGTCTGGCGTCGGATCGTGTGACCGAAATCCTCGGAATCGTGAACGGCACCTGCAACTACATTTTATCACTGATGTCCGAAGGCTCCGCGGGTTTTGCGGAGTCCCTGAAAGACGCCCAAAAAAAAGGCTACGCCGAAAAAAATCCTAAGCTGGACGTGGAAGGGATCGACTCGGCTCACAAGCTCGCCATCCTTGCGAGGCTTGCTTTTGGAGCGGACGTGCCTTTCAGGCAGATACCGGTGCAGGGGATCCGGTCCCTCAAGGCCATCGACATCGAATATGCCAAAGAGCTTGGCTACACGATCAAACTTTTGGCGATCGGAAAACGGTTGAAAAACGGCCTCGACCTTAGAGTGCACCCGACCTTGCTGCCGTTTGGGCATCCTTTGGCGGGCGTTCGCGGTGTTTACAACGCGGTCATGGTGCACGGAGAACGCGCGGGGGATCTGCTTTTCTACGGAAAAGGGGCCGGGATGTTTCCCACCGCCAATGCGGTCGTGAGCGATCTCATCGATCTTTCGAGGGCGCTTCTGAATACCGGTGAGAACGGCGCTTACTTCGGGATACAAATCCCCAAAAAGATTCGAGTCCTGCCGCTTGGAGACGCGGTTTCGAAGTATTACCTTCGCTTCCAAGTGAAGGACCGGCCCGGGGTTTTGGGGCACATCGCGAACACTCTCGGCAAACATAAAATTTCGATCTTGAGCGTTCACCAGAAGGAATCGCACGACCCGCATTCGGTGCCGGTGGTGATCCTGACTTACGAAGCTTCCGAAAGAAACTTGAAGAAAGCCTTGAAAGAAATCGACTCGAGCTCCGACGCCCGGGAAAAAACCACCGTCATCCGCGTGGAGAAAAGCTAGCCATGTGGCAAGGCATCATCGAGAAATACCGCAAATTTCTGCCGGTGACGGACCGCACCCCCATCGTTTCGCTTTCGGAGGGCAACACACCTCTCGTGCGCGCACATTCGCTCTCGGAGCTTCTGGGGTCTGAAGTTTATTTGAAATGCGAGGGACTGAATCCCACCGGTTCTTTTAAAGACCGCGGCATGACCGTCGCTGTTTCTAAAGCAAAAGAAAACGGCGCCAAAGTCGTGATTTGCGCTTCGACCGGAAATACTTCCGCTTCCGCGGCGGCTTATGCGGCCAAGGCCGGTATCCGCTGTGTGGTCCTCATCCCCAAAGGGGCGGTGGCGCTCGGCAAGCTCAGCCAGGCCATGGTGCACGCGGCCCAAGTGATCGCCGTCGACGGCAATTTTGACAAAGCGCTCGGCATCGTCCGAGAAATCGCCGAGCACACTCCCGTGACTCTCGTAAACTCCGTCAATCCTTTTAGGCTCGAAGGCCAGAAGACGGCGGCCTTTGAAATCTGCGACCAGCTCGACGGTCGAGCGCCCGACTACCAGGTCATCCCGGTGGGCAACGCCGGCAACATCACCGCTTACTGGAAGGGCTACACCGAATACAAAACCGCGGGGCATGTGTCTTCCGTGCCGGTGATGCTTGGCTTCCAGGCTGAGGGCGCCGCGCCCATCGTCAGAAAAAAAATCGTCTCCAAACCCCAGACCGTGGCCACGGCCATCAAGATCGGCAATCCGGCGAGCTGGAAATCCGCGGAACGCGCGCGGGACGAGTCCGGTGGACTCATCGACATGGTGACGGACAGAGAGATTCTCGAGGCCTACCGGTTTCTTGCGGCCAAAGAAGGCGTTTTTGTGGAGCCGGCGAGCGCCGCGAGTGTGGCGGGACTTTTAAAATTGAAACGCAAATCCTTTTTCAAAAAAGCGGGCAAAAAATCGGTGATTGTTTGCATCCTCACGGGACACGGACTCAAAGACCCGGCGAGCGCTCTTCTCGGCGTCAAAAAACCGAAGACGGTCCGTGCCGACACGCGTGCGGTGATCAAGGCGATGGACCTATGAGAAGCTTCGCTCTTTTTTGCGGCGGCATGGCCGCGCGGCCGAGTGAAATCCTCTCCGGCCGCACGCCTTTGGAAGTGGCCAAGACCCCTTTCATCGATTCGCTCGTCAAGAAGGGCAAGATCGGCTCGGTCAATTTTGTGCCGCGCTCGCTTCCGGCTTCGCGCGACGTGGCGTGCATGGCCATGCTGGGCTACGACCCCGAGGTGCATTACACGGGCCTGGCGCCGCTTGAAGCGGCCGCGCTCAACATCCCGCAGGATGACCGCGAGGTGGCGTTTTGCTTTGATTTCATCACGGTTTCCGAGGACGCTTTCGTGGACGTGACGCGGCGTCTCTCGGCCAAGGAATCCGAGATCCTGGTGAGCGACTTGAATTCCAAGCTCCAGGATCCGGCCGCGCAGTTTTTCGCCGGCCGCTCGCACGAGGGGATTTTAATTTTCAAAGACAGCGGTATTTCCGATGAGCTCGATGAGCTTGAATGCGTGCCGCCCGCCAACGCCCCGGGACAGAAAGTCTCGAAGATTCTTCCGAGAGGAAAGCATGCGCCTCGCGTGAAGGAGCTCATGGACAAGGCCAAAAAAATTCTGGAGGACCACGAGATCAATCGTGTCCGCATCGATCTTAAGGAAAATCCGGCCAGCATGGTCTGGCCCTGGGGCCAAGGCAAGAAACCCAAGCTTCCGGGGTTTGAGAGCCAGTTCGGCGTGAAAGGTGTGGCTGTGTCAGACGTTGATTTTGTCCGTGGGTTAGCGCTCAACTGCGGCCTTTCGCTTGCGCCGAGCCTCAGCGCAGCGCTTGAGAAAGAAAGTGAATTTATTTTTGTGTACTTGCCGGCCGTGGCGTCCGAACTTGACCTCATGGCGAAGATCCGGCGCATCGAGGAGTTTGATGCGCAGGTCGTGGGGCCGGTGTGCCGGGCTGCGGAGAAAGAGGGTACCTCACGCATTCTCATCGGCACGGATCTCTTGGGTTCCGAAGGCGACGGGCTTCCTATGGCGGGCGACGTGCCGTTTCTCATCCAGGGAGAAGGCGCTGATGCGGAACCTGTGGATCGTTTTTGTGAAAATGCCGCTCATCACAAGCGTTTTGCTTTCGACGACGGGTATAAGCTTATGGGGCATTTTTTAGGAAAAAAGGATAAGTAACTTGAGTCTCATCGTCCAAAAATTCGGCGGGTCGAGCGTGGCCAATGCCGACCGCATCAAAAACGTGGCCTCGCGTGTGGCGCGCTATTACGAGGAAGGGCATTCGCTCGTCGTCGTTGTGAGCGCTCTCGGCGACACAACCGATGAGCTTGTCGATCTTTCAGGTCAGATTACGAAAAACCCGTCGCGCCGCGAAATGGACATGCTGCTTTCCACCGGGGAACAAATCTCCGTAGCGCTTTTAGCCATGGCGCTTCATGAGCTTAAATGCGGCGCCATTTCTTTCACGGGCGCTCAGGTCGGTATCCGCACGGATTCTTCTTTTACCAAGGCCAGGATTGTCGATATTTCGACCGACCGCATCCGTAAAGAACTGAAGGCCAATAAAGTTGTCATCGTCGCGGGTTTTCAGGGCACGAGCTCCGATCACGAGATCACGACTCTCGGTCGGGGCGGCAGCGACCTCACGGCCGTGGCGCTTGCCAAGGCGCTTGATGCGGACGCCTGCGAAATTTATACGGACGTTGAGGGGATCTACACGACGGATCCGCGTCTTGTCAAAGACGCCCGCAAGATCGCGCGCATCAGCTATGAAGAGATGCTCGAGCTCGCGTCTTCCGGCGCCCAGGTCATGCAGTCGCGCTCCATCGAAGTCGCGGGAAAATTCGACATCCCCATTCACGTACGAAGCAGTTTTTCACTCAATCAAGGCACTTGGATCGTCAAGGAGGATAAGTCCATGGAAGATGTGCTCATTCGCGGCGTGTCACTCAGTAAAAACGAAGCCAAGCTGACGCTTAGCGGCGTGCCCAACCGCCCGGGTGTGGCGGCAAAAATCTTTAAGACCCTCGCAGACGCCGGCATCAACGTCGACATGATCATCCAGAATATCGGTAAGTCCACTGATACGGACATTTCCTTTACCGTGCCTCGCTCGGATGCGGAGAGCGCCGTGCAGGCGTTGAAGAAAATCGCGCACGAGACCGGCTTCAAAGGAATCTCTCAGGACCCCAACATTGCCAAAGTGTCCGTAGTCGGCATCGGCATGCGCTCGCACACGGGCGTGGCCGCGGCCATGTTCGAGATCCTCGCCAAGCACAAGATCAACATCGAGATGATCTCGACGAGCGAAATCAAGATCTCTTGCGTGGTCAAGAAAAAGGACGCCGAGAAGGCGGTCAAAGCGCTTCACGACGGGTTTAAACTCTCAGGGAAAAAATGACCTCCAGAAAAATCGAAGTCTACGACACCACCTTAAGGGACGGTTCGCAGGGAGAAGGCATCTCCTTCTCCGTGCAGGACAAGCTCCTCATCGCCAAACGTCTCGATGAGCTCGGGGTCCACTTTATCGAAGGCGGTTGGCCGGGCGCCAATCCTAAGGACATTGCTTTTTTTGAGGAAATAAAAAAAGCGAAGCTGAAGCACTCCACGGTCGTGGCCTTTGGCTCCACGCGCAAGGCCCACGTCAAAGCTTCGGATGACGACAACCTCCGCGGGTTACTCGCGGCCGACACGTCGGCGATTACAATCTTCGGCAAGAGCTGGGACATGCACGTACGCGAGGTATTTAAAATCGAGCTTGAGGAAAATCTCCGCATGATCGAGGATTCCGTCAGCTATCTCAAGTCCAAAGGCAAAAAAGTTATTTACGATGCCGAACATTTCTTTGACGGCTATGCCGCCAATCCGGAGTATGCGCTGAAATCTTTGGTTGCCGCTCGTGAAGCGGGCGCTTCCACGCTGGTGCTTTGCGACACCAACGGCGGCACCATGCCGTCCACGGTCGCCAAGGTCGTGGCCGATGTGCATGCCAAAATGAAACATCCTCTCGGCATCCACACGCACAACGACTGCGGGATGGGCGTCGCCAACGCCGTCGCGGCCGTGCAAGCGGGCGCCCTGCAGGTCCAGGGCACCATAAACGGCATCGGGGAGCGCTGCGGCAATTGTGATCTCATCCCGGTTGTCGCGAATCTTCAGTTGAAACTTAACTTTCACTGTCTCGGCGAGGACAAGCTTCAAGAACTAACAAATCTTTCGCTTTTCGTGAACGAAGTGTGCAACACCGTACCCGCCAAGGGCCAGCCCTACGTAGGACAGAGCGCTTTCGCGCATAAGGGTGGCGTCCACATCGACGCGGTGAAGAAAAATCCCGCGACTTATGAACACATCGACCCCACGGTGGTTGGCAACTCGCGCAAACACCTTGTTTCCGAGATGGGCGGCCGGACTAACATCATCCTTAAAGCGCAGGAGTGGGGGATAGACCTCAAAAAAGACGCTCCCGAGACGAAGAAAATTCTTCATCACGTGCAGACGCTTGAGAACGAAGGCTACCAGTTCGAAGGTGCCGATGCGAGTGTAGAGCTCCTCATGCGGAAGATCATCGGCAAGCGCAAAGAATTTTTCAAAGCCACGGCCGAGATTAAGAACGAGCGCATCGGCGATGAAAATCCCGATACCCAGGCCATCGTCAAGCTCTCCGTCGGCGGTCAGAAGGTAAAAGAGACCAAGAAAACTGGTGACGGTCCCGTCGACGCGCTCGGTAAGGCCCTTCAGGCGGCACTCGCCGAAGATTATCCCAAGGTCCGCGAAGTCCAGCTCGACGACTACAAGGTGCGTATCGTGAACTCCAAAGCCGGCACCGCCGCGAAGGTTCGCGTCGTGATCGAGTTCCACGACAAAGACCGCGTGTGGTCCACGGTCGGTGTGTCCACCAACATCATCGAGGCGAGCTGGAAGGCTCTCGTCGACGCCTACGAATACAAGCTCCTGAGAAGCTCCGATGCAGCCTGAGTCGCCGAAGCCCTCCGCCGATTCTCCGGACGGCGGGCTCTCTAAGGCCTACGCGCCAAAGCAGGTCGAGAAGACCTGGTACCAGTTTTGGATGAAAAAGGGCTACTTCAAAGCCTCTTCGAAGTCGAAGAAAAAGCCTTACACCATCGTCATTCCTCCGCCCAACGTCACGGGCATCCTTCACATGGGTCACGCGCTCAACAATACCCTCCAGGACATCCTGGTCCGCTACCACCGGATGAAAGGATACGAAACTCTTTGGATGCCCGGCACCGATCACGCGGGCATCGCGACGCAGAACGTGGTCGAGAAATCATTGAAGGAAGAAGGACTCACGCGCCACGCCCTGGGCCGTGAGAAATTTTTGGAACGCGTCTGGAAGTGGCGCGAGAAATACGGCAACACCATCATCCGTCAGCTCCAGCGCCTAGGCTCGTCCTGCGACTGGGACCGCACACGCTTCACCATGGACGAGGGTCTCTCGCAAGCCGTGCGTGAAGTATTCGTCCGCCTTTATGAAAAAGGCCTCATCTACCGCGGCAACTACATCATCAACTGGTGCCCGCGCTGCCAGACGGCGCTTTCCGACGAAGAAGTCCAACACCGCGACGTGACGGGACACCTCTACCATTTGAAGTACGCCATCGAAGGTACCGACCAGCACATCACCATCGCGACCACGCGCCCCGAGACGATGCTGGGCGACACCGCCGTGGGCGTGAACCCCAAGGACGAACGCTACAAGCACCTTGCCGGCAAGACTGCGATTTTGCCGCTACTCAACCGGCGTCTTTCCATCATCCGCGATGAGGGGATCGATCCTGAGTTCGGCACAGGGGCCCTTAAGATTACGCCCGCGCATGACCCCGTCGATTTCAATCTCGCGGCCAAGCACAAACTCGAATCCATTAATATTTTGAATCCCGACGGGACGCTCAATGCCGCCGCCGGACCCTACCAGGGACTCGACCGTTTTGAGGCGCGCCGCAAGATCGTCGCGGAGCTCGAAGACCGACGCATCCTCCTTGAGACCAAAGAGCACGTGCACGCGGTGGGACACTGCTACCGCTGCCAGACCATCGTCGAGCCTTACCTTTCGCTCCAGTGGTTCGTGCACATGAAGCCTCTGGCCAAGCCCGCCATCGCCGCGGTGAAAGAGGGTCGCACGGTTTTTGCGCCGGCCCGCTGGACCAAAGTTTATTTGGAATGGATGAATAACATCAAAGACTGGTGCGTGTCGCGCCAGCTCTGGTGGGGCCACCGCATTCCCGTTTGGTACTGCGCGGCGTGCAGAGCTAAAGAAACGGCTAATGGCAAAGCTTACGTCCCGGGATCCGGCGTGTACAAAGAACCCGGCATGATCGTT
>JAHFFL010000049.1 GCA_023247955.1 Candidatus Omnitrophota bacterium | reverse complement strand
GGTGCCGAACGCAAGCCCCACCGCCACCGCGAACTGCGTTAAATTTTCAGGAAGTGGAGAAGGGGAATGCTTCGAGAGCAGCTTCTCAAAAGGATTCCCAAGTTTCACGGAAATCGCAAGGCGTTCGGAAAGAAACCCGGCGAGCCCTTTGAGTAATCCTCCGCCGCCGAACAACACCAGCGAATCGATGCGGGACTCCGGGGCCTCTTCGCGACAATAATCAAAGCATCTTTCAATTTCACCGGCCAGTTGTTCGAGCGGCATCCGCATCATCGAAACCGCCTGCGCCGCGGAAATCTTCGCGCCAGAAACCACGGCAGCAGACTTGGGAATGCCCCATTCTTTTTTGAACGCCTCCGCTTCCTTTAAATCCAGTTGGACATTGCCTTTGTCCGAGGCGAGCGCCAAAGTCAAGGCCTTCGTGAAATCCCTCCCGGCCACCGGGATCTTTCGTGAAAAAACCAGATCAGGCCTTTTTCCCGGAGTCGCGATCCCCCGTTTGACGCAAAAAACAACAAGCTCCGTGAAGACTTCGCCGATATCCACGAAACACTTGATGCGCCCCTCTTCGACGGCTTGCGCGCCGGCGAGATTTTCAAACGCGCAAGGGACCGGCACCAGCGCCGTCGGCCGTATCCCGGCTTTTTCAAGAAGCAGCAGCCGCTCTTCCACAGTGGAAGCAGGAGACGTCGCAATGAGGGTTTGAAATTTTCCGGCTTCTTTTTCGGAGGTCTCTCCCAAAATTTCAAAATCCACCAGGGCCCCGTCAGTCGGAAACGGAAAATAACTTTTGCTGCCCAGATGAATCGCCTCTTTCAGTTCTTTCGGAGGCATCGCCGGAACAAGGATTTTCCGCACGGCGGTTCTCGGACAGTTCAAATTGACGAACACCTCGGATCTTTTCACATCCAGGTCTTTGGCAGCGTCCCGGAGAGCGATCAGCGTTTCTTTTTCCACCTGTTCGGGAGCGGCGGTGAAAGAATCGATCTCCCTGAAATCGGCTTTGATCAGGCGTAGTCCGTCCTCCTTTTTGGCGAACAGCACCCACTTCACTGAAGAGGTCCCGACGTCAAGGCCTAGGATATAATCTTTCATTCAAAATTCTCCCGCCGGTAACCGGTGCTGGTCGCGTCGCCGGCGGCCGTCGTAAACGTCCGGGCCCCCTGATCCCCCAGAATCGTCGTCACCCGCAGGCGGCGGCCGCTCAGCTGTGCGAGGGATTCCACTTTAAAAACGCTGGAATCGTAACAAAACTCCGTCGTCAAGGCGTTTTCGACGGTGCCGCCTTCCCGGGTAGGACTTAAAAGCGACGCGTCCGCGTTCCCCAGCACGCGGTCGTCTTCGGCGTTGCTAACGGCGCCGACAGAACGCTCCAGATTGTAAAACGAGCGCAGGTCCGCGCCATCAGAAGTATAAAAACAAGTGAACGGGGCCGTGTTCCTTTGCGCGATAATCGCGTCGACAAGATTGGTGATATCGCTGGGGCTGCTGAAAGTCAAGGGATCCAAGATCGCTTCCAACACTTCGCGCGAGGCCGTGTTGATGTTGACCGGCGCACGCGACCCCGCGGGCCCCTGGGCGGTCGTATTGATACGGGAGTAGACCGTGATGTCGGTTTTGATCGCGTCATAAATCGCGGTGGTCATGCCGGTCACTTGCTTGACCTCTTCAATCGAGTCGAAAGAATTCCCGGCGCGGTAAGTTACGATATTCGTCGCGACGGTATTGGCCGTGGCGCTGAGCACGCCATGTTCCTCCATTAAATACCGGAGTAGCGACTGGGGAGCAGTGTTTAGATGCACCTTGGCCTGCTCATCGGAGATCGTCACGGACTGAATAGCGCCCGCGCCCAGACTTTTAGGGAACGCCTCGAAGGTCCCGGTATACCACGACTCGGTCTTGGTGTCGATTTCATAGGTGACCCTTAAAAATAAATAATCAATGTCAATATTGCGGTCGCTTGAGCCGTACGCCCTCGCGCGTATCCTGAAATTGCCGCTATTGATCACGGACCAGGTCCAGGCCCGGTCCGCGGTGATGCCGAGCACTACGTACGGCGCCGCGTTAAACGACGTGGCGCTGGCCAAAACATCGAGCGAAGAATTTCCCACCTGCGGGAATACGCCGTTTGTGGTATATAGAATCTCAAGCCGCGGAGTCACGCCTCCGCCGGATGATTTGCGGTAACGGCAGCCGATGCTGACGTTCGTAATGCGCGTGCCCAGATGATTTTGGTCAAAATCCTGCAGGACGACATTGGTACCGGCGCTGGCGTTTATCGTAAGATTGCTCCCGTCCCCCGTGTAACGGATGAAGTTCATTTGAGCCGCCGTGCCCGCGGTGCCGCTCGTGGTCGCGCCGCGCAGATCCGCAGTCCCCGTCTGCGTCGTCGTCTGGTAATCATCCCCTATGGCCCGCATCGCCCTCTCAACTCCCGCATCCGCGAGATTTAAAAGCTTCAAGTCCTCCGACTGGCCCGAAACCCCGCGCGTTTCGTAAGCCACCAGGTACAAAAAAGAGCCGGCGATAACCACGAGCGCCGTCATCAGCACAAACGCGAAGAGCAAAAGAAATCCCCGCTCTTCCTTACGCCGCATCAAAGACTTCTCAGACGCGCGGCGGAGCGGATACGAAATGTCTCGGCGGCGCTGGACACCGTCATGTCAAAAACCACGCGTCTCGCCTGCGACGCCGTCACCGGAAAACTGAGCAGGTTTTCGTTCGAGTCATAATAGGAGAAGCTAACGCTCTGCACCGAAAATGCCACCGGCACGGTGGCAGCCGCGACACGGACCAGATCGGCGCCGGCCGTCCCCGACCAGGCGTACTGAATGCTCTCATCGACACCGTCGGCGTCGGTGTCCTGCGTCAAAGTCAGCGCGGCGGCCTGCGCACTGGTCAGCGAAGTCGCGCGCCTCAAATCACCGGATAAAGCAGCGGCAGCCTGCGCGGCCTTGTTCTTCAGAGAGCTTCGTTTTTCCTGCGAATAAAAAGTCCTGAACCCTATGTCATAAACCATGAAAACCGTCCCTGTCATGATAAACACCAGCACCAGCGTGATCAAAAGCTCAAGCAACGTAAATCCGGCGCTTTCGCGGCCTCTCGGATTAAATATCCGACGCATAAGTCACAAGACTTGAGCTAAGCGTGGCGTTTTTCGAGGTCCAGTAAACGTTGACGGTCGCCTGCTTCAGTCCCGTTTGCACAGTACTGACCACGACTTCACGCTCATAGGGTGAGAAACCACTGACCGCGGCGCGGGTTTCACTGGAAATGCCCGAGAAAGATTTATTCCGAAGCTCCTCGAGTTTCTCCTGGGCCAAATTCGCCGCGACCGTTTCGTTTTCGTTTTCCCTGCCGGCAAAAAGACCCGTGCCGAGCGCCTGCAGCAACGCCACCGATGCCGTCGTGACCAGCGCGATCACGAGAACCATCTCAAACAGCGTAAACCCGGCCGGCTTGCCTACAATCCGTTGAAAAAACCTTAGATGGAACTTTTTCAACGGATTGTTAGGGTTGCGCATCCTGGCCGATATTGGAAACATAAATACAGCTTGAGCCGTTGGTCTCGGTCACGGTATCCGTCGCGGAAATCGCGGCGGAGCCGTTGCCTCCGGGTCCGACGGAATAAATAATATAAAAATTATTATTCGTCCCTCCACGGACATAGCCGTAAGAGCCGCTCCCGAACGGATCGTTAGGGACGGAGCTTACGATCACCGGCGACGCGGATGTCAGCGCGCTCAAGGTGGTTGGGTACGCGTTGCTGTTATGCGCGTAGTAGCTCTCGGCGGCCACCTGAAGGGAGCGCAGTTCCCCCTTGGCCTTTGCGATATTTCCTTCGTCGTGCATGCCCTTGAAACGTGGCAGCGCGATGCCGGCCAAGATCGCGATCACCGCGATGACAATCAACAGCTCAATTAACGTAAAACCCCTTTCTTTCCGCATCGCATTCCCTCCCTTTTTAAATTTCTAGTGTCTGATAATCTTGACCATATCCAGTATGGGCACCACCATCGACGCCATGATAAAACCGACCACGCACCCCATGACCGCCAAAAGCGCGGGTTCCACGATCACGGTCAGCTTTTTCAACGAATACTGAAGTGACAAATCGTAAAAATCGGCGATCTTGTTCAGCATGCCGTCCAGGTCTCCGCTTTCTTCGGCTACCGCGATCATCCGCACGGTATCGGCGGGGAATTCGCCGCTGACTTGAAGCGCTTCCGAAACGCTTTCTCCTTTTTCAACCGCGATCCGGGTCTGCGCGACTACGCGGGCGATGACCTCACTGCCCACGACGGACTGCACGATGTCCAGCGACTCGAGGATCGGTACGCCGCTGGCGACCAGCGTGCTGAGCGTCCTCGCAAACCGTGAAACCACCGCCTTCCGGTGCATGTTCCCCAACACGGGTAACTTCAATTTCAAGGAATCCCACCACCACTTGCCCCGCGCGGTGCTCATCCACAGCCGGACTCCCAAGACCAAGGCCGCTGACACTGACAAAATAGAAATCCAAAAATGCTGTATCCCTGTTCCGAGCGCATAAATAACGCGCGTGGGAAACGGGAGCCGTACACCTGCCTGGATGAAAATCCCGGCAAATTCGGGCACGATAAACGTCACGATATAAAGAATCACGGCAAATCCGGCAAATAAAAGAAGTCCCGGGTAGAAAAGCGCGCCTTTCACCTTTTGATTCATCTCTTCCTGACGCTCCGAAAATTCGGCGAAGCGCGCGAGGATCATGCCGAGCTTGCCGCTGGTCTCCCCGACGCGGACCATGCTTAAAAAAAGAGGGTGAAATACCCGGGGCCTTTTCGCAAGGGCCTGCGACAGACTGTCTCCGCCTTCGATATCGCCGCACAAACTCTTGACGATACTTTTAAGTCTTCTGTTTTCAAGCTGGGACTCAAGCGTGTAAAGACTCGCAACGATCGGGATCCCGGAATTGATCAGGTTCGCGAGCTGCGCGTTGAATATCACAAGCTCGATCGGGCTGATCCTCTTCACGTTTGAAAATAAGTCCTGCTTAAAAACCGGCGAAAACTCGGCCACGGAGGTCGCCATGTAGCCCATGTTTTTCAAACGGCCCGTGAGTTCTTCCTTACCGCCGGCATCCATCTTTCCGGTGACTACCTTTCCGGCGCTGTCTCTGGCTTTATAGGAATAAGTAGGCATGGTCAGCGTCTCATTCCTCTTGGGTTACTCGGAGCACTTCTTCAATGGTGGTGATCCCCTGCTTAGCCTTCTTCAGCCCGTCTTCCCGCAATGTCACCATGCCGGACAACCGCGCCTGCTTTCTGATCTCCTCGGAAGAGGCCTTGGAGACGGTCAGATGCCGTATCTTTTCGTCGGGGACCAGCAGTTCAAAAATAGCGGCCCTTCCCCTGTACCCCGTATTCAGGCATTCCGAACAGCCGTGACCATGGTAAAAATCCCCTGTCTCGCTGGTAGGCAGGCCGATCTCGCGCAGGTCCTCGGACGACGGCCGAGCCTTTTCTTTGCACTTGGGGCAAATCGTCCGGATCAAACGCTGAGCCGCGAACGCTGCTACCGAAGAGGAGACCAAAAACGGTTCGACGCCCATGTCCACAAGACGCGTCACCGCGCCGGCCGCGTCATTGGTGTGGAGCGTCGAAAACACCAGGTGTCCCGTCAGCGCCGCGTGAATCGCGATCTCCGCCGTTTCCAAATCGCGGATTTCACCGACCATGATCACGTCGGGGTCCTGCCTGAGAATCGAGCGCAGGCCGTTCGCGAACGTGAGGTTCACTTTCGTATTGACCTGGATCTGGCGGATTCCCGGAAGCCGGTATTCCACCGGATCCTCTATCGTGATGATATTTTTTTCGGGCGTGTTGATCTTCGCCAGCGACGAGTAAAGCGTGGTGGTCTTACCGCTGCCGGTAGGACCGGTGACCAAAATAATGCCGTGCGGACGGTGAATCAGCTTCTCGTACTTTTCAAAATGTTCTTTCGAAAAACCTAATTGATTCAAAGATAAAAGGGACTGCGAGACATCCAGAAGTCTCAAGACAATGTTTTCTCCGTAAATCGTCGGGATGCATGAAACGCGCACGTCAATCCCGCGGCCTTCGATATTCAGGTTGAAGCGCCCGTCCTGAGGCATTCTCCGCTCAGCGATGTCCAGACTAGCCATGACCTTGATCCTGGAAATGATCGCGGCCTGAAGATGCTTCGGCGGCGTGACAATTTCCTGAAGAATCCCGTCAATGCGGAAACGGGTCTTGAGCACCTGTTCTTCCGGCTCGATGTGGATGTCGCTGGCGCCTCTACGCACGGCCTCCATCAGGAGAAGATGCACGAGCTTGACAACCACCGGCTCTTTGGAGATCTCATCCAGCCGCTTGATGTCCAAATCCTTGTCTTCCGTGACCGCGATCTTCTCGTCTTTGATAGACTTGAGAACATCTTCTATCGTGCCTTTCGCGCCGTAATATTCCTCGAGCGCTTTTTTGATCTCGGCCTCGGTCGCGACAGCCGGCTCGATCACAAGGCCGGTCTTGGCGCGCAGCTCATCCAACGCAAACACGTTCCACGGGTCCACAATCGCGCAAGTCAGGCGGTTTCCGATCTTCAGCACCGGGATTGCCTCATGCTTTCTCGCCAAGTCCTCCGGCACAAGCTCGACCAGCTTCGGATCAATCAGGTAATTGTCAAGTTCTATCCTCGGTAAACCGAGTTTGCTGCTTAAAAAATCCACGAGATCCTCTTCAGTGACAAACCCCAAACGCACCAGGACCTTTCTCAAGCGCTGGCCCGTTTTTTTATCCTCAGACTGCGCCTTAAGCAGTTGTTCGGGTGTGATCACGCCTTCCTGCACCAGACTTTCTCCAAACGAGAGCTTGTGCTTGCCTGCCATAGCTTCCTTTTTAGCGGTTCACGCGATAAGTTCGGCGATTTTTTTGAGCAGTACCTGCGGCTCAAACGGTTTTGTGATGTAAGCGTTTGCGCCGGTCTCTTCGGCCATTTTTTTGTCCGAATCCTGCGCGCGGGCCGTGAAGAGAATGATCGGGATCGTCCGGAAACGCGTATCGGCCTTCAGCAAACCGCAGACCTTGTACCCGTCGATCTTCGGAAGCATCAGATCTAAAAGAATGAGATCTGGCTTCTCCCGGCGGGCCGTATCGAGCGCTTCCTGTCCGTCAAAGGCGGTGATCACCTCGTATTGATTGGCCTCCAGGCGCATCTTGACCATCCCCACAAGCTCCGCTTCATCGTCCACCACCAAAATCTTTTTCTTAGCCATCAGGGCCTCCCCATTAACGATAACTGTACTGGTCCGACATGTTGAGCACCGTCGTGATATTCATGATTTCGTGGTTCAGGTTGTTGGTTTTGTGAATAAAACCCGCCGCACCCAGTTCCATCGCGAGATTAAACCGTTGATCACTCGCGTAAGCGGTAATCATAAACACCGGCAGGTTGCGGTACTGACTCTTGATGATCCTCAAGGCCTCGAGCCCGTCCATCTTGGGCATCAGCATGTCGAGAAGCACGGCGTCAAACCGGTCTGTCTTCAGTTTCTCGATCGCGTCCCGGCCGTCATAGGCGGGTGTCACGATGTAATCGTTCGCCTCAAGCCGCATCTTGAGCATGTCGACAAAATCGAGCTCGTTGTCTACGATCAAAATCCTTTTTTTGACCAACCACTTCTTTTGGAGGGAAGCGTGCTTGGCCTTTACGATCAACTCGTCCCCGCCTTCCGTGTCGTCGGGAAATACCGCGCACCCCACGCCCACCTTTATTTTCTCAAAAGAGTCCTTTTTTGCCAAATGATCATTCGCGGCCTGCCCAAGGCGCGTCCCCAATTTCAGCGCGTTGTCGCGGTCGCA
>JAHFFL010000048.1 GCA_023247955.1 Candidatus Omnitrophota bacterium | reverse complement strand
TTCTTAAGTTTCTCTCGACGTAACCTCCCAAAATAATGTCGCCGACGCCATTAATCGTTTGGAAACGGTCTTTCAAGGTGTCCTGCACATAACCCATGATTTCCCGAAGCGGTTTGTCTGCGCTGGACAATGCCAGCCATAGTATCGGCTGGTCCGTAGGATTTACTTTCTGGACTACCGGGGGGTCGATTTCCTTGGGCAGACGCTGCTGGGCCTGAGCAATCTTGGATTGCACTTCCTGAAGGGCCACGTCGATATCGCGTTCCAGCTCAAACTCGATCGTGATGTCCGCCATCCCCTGGCGGGTCGTGGAAGAGACTTCGCGTATCCCCTGGACGCTCATGACGGCGTCCTCTGCGATATCCACGACATCGCTTTCCATGACCTCGGGAGCCGCGCCTTCCCAAGTGATACTCACCGAAACGACCGGAAAATCCACCTCGGGCATCTCGCTGACGCCGAGATCGTTAAAAGCGAGCCAGCCGAAAAAGATCAGACCCGCCATGAGCATCCAGGCGAAGACCGGGTTCTTGATGGAAATATCCGACAGTGTCATCTCATGCTCCGCGGCTTAGGGCGCTGCTTTTCCCAGCGCCACCCTGAGCTTCCAAAAATTTCTCTTCATCTGATAATGCGCCTGGTTAAATCGCCGGGCGACGTCCTGATAATCCTTGAGCGCGTCCAACACCTGCAGGTTGTTCACGAGACTGAGCCGGTATTCCTTCGTCTGCAGTTCATAGTTTTTCTTCGTCGCCCTCGCCGCTTCCCGCAGCCGGGCCTGGATGCGCCTGGCCGCCCCGAAATCCTCGACGGCGTTTTTGATGTCGAGCTCGGCCAGACGTTTGGCCTTGCGCCAAGTCATCCTCGCGGATTCTTCTTCGGCCGCGGCGACTTTCATGTCTCCAAAAGTATCAAGCCGGTCAAACAGCGGCACGTCGATCTTCAGCACCACGTCCCAATCGATGTCTTTCTGAACGCCGACGCGCTCAGTGTAATAATTCCCGTCGACCGAGACCGTGGGAAAAAGCCCCGCGCGCGCGACCACCGTCCCTTTTTCGGCTAAAATCTTGGCATTCTCGGCCGCCTTCACATCCGCCCGGTTTTCCGCGGACTTGACGGTTTCAAGGGCGCCGCCCTGTAGATCCGCCGGGAGCTCCACGTCCTGAAGGCCGTTTTTTAATTCACCACCGATATAAAACTCAAGAAGCTCTTTGGCTAGAGTCCATTGGCGCTTGGCGTCCTCCAACTCCACCTCGATGAGTTTTAAATCAGAGGTAGCTCCCTGGACTTCGCTCTCCCGCGACCGGCCCAACCGCGCCCTTCCGATCAGTTCCGCGCGGCGGATTTTCATAAGCGCCTGCACGTCGCTCAAGGTACCGATGTCTTTTTGGGTCTCGAGCACCGCGTAAAAAGCGCCCATCACGTCAATAAAAAGAAGTTCCTTGGCCCTCTGGATTTCATAACGGCGCTGGCGCTTCTCGGCGCCGGCGCCCTGAATGGCCGCGAATTCCTTGAATCCGGAGAAAATCGGCTGGTTCAGCGTAAATTTCTGAAGAGGCGTCGATCGCCTCAAGGAGTTTCCCGCCGTGGTGTCGGCGCTTGCGCCGTTCACGGCCTCTTGTTCCGTTCTCGTAATCGAATAATCAATTTTCGGCAAGATCACCTGAAAGGCCTGATAAAAATGGCCCTCGGCGGCGCGCAGGGTTTCCTCGTGAATCGCGATCTCCTCGCTTTGCTTCAAGGCCAAGCGATAGGCCTCGGCCAAAGTCAAAGGAGTTTGCGCAATCGGGCCCTGCCCCGCCAGAACCGAAAAAGACACCAACAAGAGAATAGGGAAAACGGACAGAATTTTTTTCACGCGTTCTTCCCTGCTTGCTGATTTTTCTTCGCTTTGAGCCACTCGAAAACGAGCGGAAGAAATGATACGACGACCACGATCGCGATCACGAGGTGCAGGTGTTTTTCTATGTTCGGGATGGAGCGGCCTAGAAAAAACCCGATCGAAGTCATGCCAAGCACCCAGAACAGCCCGCCAAGCACATTATAGGAGAGAAACTTCCGGTAGCTCATCCTCCCCACCCCAGCCACCGTCGGCGCGAAGGTCCTCACGATCGGCACAAAACGCGCGAGCACAATCGTCTTGCCGCCGTGCCGCTCAAAAAAACGGTGGGTGCGTTCAAGATGGCTCTTGCGGAAAAAGAAAGAGTCTTCCCTTTTGAAGAGCTTGGGGCCCACTTGATACCCGATCCAGTATCCCGCGGTATCGCCCGCAATGGCGCAGGAAATAAGCAGCGCGTTTAAGGTGAGGTAGTCGAGTTTTCCCTGCGACGCGACAAGGCCCGCCGTCACGAGCAGCGAATCCCCGGGCAGAAAAAATCCGGCAAGGATTCCTGTTTCAGAAAAAATGATGAGCGCGAGGCCGAGATACCCGCCCCACGCGATCAGCTGGTCGGGGTGGCTGAGCGCGGAAAAAAAATCGTGCACCCGAGCACCTTAGGCTTTCTGGATGATTTCGAGCTCTTCCTTGCTGGGTTTTGGCTTGTGAATGACAACCAGCACGAGGGCTATCGCGACCGCCGCCGCCATCCAGGAAACCGTTGGTGAGTTTTCATAACGCACGACGAGCGGAATGGCCAAGAGCGATACCATGTTCATGACCTTAATCAGAGGATTGAGCGCGGGTCCCGCCGTATCCTTCAGCGGATCTCCGACGGTGTCGCCGGTAACCGAGGCCTTGTGGGCGTCCGATCCTTTGCCCCCAAAAACGCCATCCTCGATGAGTTTTTTGGCGTTGTCCCAGGCGCCACCGGCGTTGGCCATAAACACGGCCAGAAGCTGTCCCGACAAAATCATGCCGGCCAGAAATCCGCCGAGCGCCTCTTTTTTCAAAAGAAGCCCCACAAGCAGCGGCGCCAAGATCGCCAAAAGTCCCGGGCGAATAAGTTCTTTTTGAGCGGCGGCCGTGCAAATCGAGACGACGCGCGCGTAATCCGGAAGTTTTTTTCCTTCCCAAATTTCCTTGTCCTTGAGCTGCTCCCTGACTTCCTTGACGATCAGGAAGGCGGCCCGCCCGACCGCCTTGATCGTGAGCGAGCTAAAAAGAAACGGGATCGCGCCGCCGATAAGAAGCCCGACAAACACGCTATGGTTCGACACCGAAAGCGTGGCCGCGACCTGCTCGTAAGTAAGCTTCGTGATCGTGCTGATGTTCGTGATGTAGGCATTGAAGAGCGAGATCGCCGCGATGACGGCCGAAGCAATCGCGATTCCCTTCGTAATTGCTTTGGTCGTATTTCCGACGGCGTCCAAATCCGCGAGAATCTGCCGGGCTTCTTTCGGAAGATGCGCCATCTCCCCGATGCCATTCGCGTTGTCCGCGACGGGTCCGAACACGTCCATGGAAATATTATTTCCCGTTAGCGTCAACATCCCGATTCCCGCCATCGAGACGCCGTACGCGATAAACGTCGGGCCCGCGCCCTGATAGATAAAGGCAGAGACCATGATTGAGATCGCGATCACGAGTATCGCCCACACCGTGCTCTCGAGCCCCACCGCAAAACCCGTGATGATCGCCGTCGCGTGGCCCGTCTGGCAGGATTCAGACACCGACTTCACCGGCGGTTTGCCGGTATCCGTAAAATATTCGGTAAGCCGGTTGATCGTCACCGCGAGGATAATTCCCACAAGCGTCGTCCATACCGGCCGGAGATCAAGCCCGGGGATTCCCAGAGTGAAACATAGAGGAAGCGGCTCTTGCGACTCTGGAAAACGCAGATAATAAAAACCCACGAGAGCAAACCCAACGATCGAGACAGCGGCTGATAGAATAAATCCGATGTTGATCGCCTTCATTGCGTCGCGTACTTCTTCTTTGGTCCGCACCGCGTAGGTCCCGATGATGGAAGCGATCACGCCGATCGCGCGGACCAGCAGCGGAAAAATCACTCCCTTGTGCCCGTACGACGCCCACCCCAAAATCATCGCCGAGACGATCGTCACCTCGTACGATTCAAAAATATCGGCGGCCATACCGGCACAGTCGCCGACGTTGTCGCCGACGTTGTCCGCGATCGTGGCCGCGTTGCGCGGGTCATCTTCCGGAATATTTTTCTCAATCTTGCCGACCAGGTCCGCCCCGACGTCCGCCGCCTTCGTGAAGATACCGCCGCCGACTCTCATGAAAAGCGCGAGTAACGTCCCGCCGAAGCCGAAACCCAGAAGCACCTCATAGGCCTTCTCACCGTAAATCATGAAGATCACGGTCCCGCCGAAAAGCCCGAGCCCGTCGGTCAGCATCCCCGTGATCGTTCCAGTACGGTAGGCGATCTTCAGGGCCTGGCTGAAACTTTTGCGGTTCGCGGCCGCCGCGACGCGCACGTTGCCACGCACCGCCAGGTTCATCCCGACAAAACCCACGGTCGCCGAAAAGATCGAACCCATCAGAAACGCGCAGGCCCGTCCTATCGCGATGTATTTTACCCCGGCCGTGAAATACAACGCCGCAGTCAATAAGAGAATCAGAAAAAGAATGGTTTTGAACTGTTTGAAAAGATACGCGTTGGCGCCGAGCCCTATCGAGCGGCTGATCCGCTGCATCTCGTCGGTGCCTTGATCTTCGCGCAGCACCTGCGCCATCAAAAACACGGCGTATAAAAGCCCCAGGACGGCCGTGCCGAGCACCGCCCACAGTGCGGTAATCTCCCCTTGCGAAAATTGCGTCAATGCGTGCATTGCGTCTCCTCTTTGTTGAATGACGGCCTTCATTCTAACAAATTTTAAATAATTTTAAAGTTCTTTAATTAAGAGGTTCTGCTTCAGAAAATAAGGGCCAGACCGGAGCTGAGTATCCAGCCCGTGTAATCCTGCGAAGCGTCGCTTGAGATGTTTTCTTTATAGAGGTAGGAAAGATTGGCTTGCCAATGTGGATTGATGTCGTAGTAAAAATAGCCGCCCACGTAGTAAAAATCGTCTTTTTCGATCCCGAGCTCTCCCGGCACCTTCACAAACGCGCGGCTGTCATAATCTTTGTGGTCGTAGCCGGTAAAGGCGACAAGTGAGAATCGGTCGTCCAGTTTTCGGTAGATATAACCACCCAATTTATATCCGGCATAGTCGTTGTAATCGTTGAACGCGTCGTTGGACCGGTTCATTTTGACGCCCGTGTTCACGCCGATAAATGTCGTCTGGCTCGGTGTCCACTTCAGCCCGTAGCCCGCCTCCGCGTCCCAGTCTCGCCGGTTATCGTCGGTCAGCAGGTTGTTGGGCGTCGAGGACTTGCGGTCCCTGAAATTCTTGGCGCCGATCGAGGCGTAGACACTATGACTGAAATGCTGAGAAATAAGGTAGGTTACCGTCGGCTTGAATTTGTGCCCGGCATAATCCAGCTGGTCGTTCGTGAGATAACGCACGACGCTGAAATCATAATTGAGCTTCAGCGTCAGCTTGTCGTTCAGTTTTTCTTCCGTGTATGCGCTGACCGTCGTAATATGAGAGGTCAGCGACCCGTAGCTGTTGTAGTGGATGAGCTCCGAATTCCAACCGATGCCGATTTTCCCCGGCCAGATCAGCGGCTTGAACACCGGGCGGTCAATCTTAAAATCGCCCTCGAAGGTTTCCTGAAGGTAGAAATCCCCCCGGCGGCTTGAGTCCAGATTGGCGTTGCTGTCGTAGCCATAAGCAGACGTGATGCGGCTGATCCACATCTGCTTTTCTTTTTGCTCGGGCTGAGCCGCCGCCTTCTTTTGATATTTCTCCCGTTCCTTGCGGGCCAGCTCATCTTCCACGTACTGGTTAAAGAGAAGGCGCTTCTCAAGCTTCTGCTCCTCGCTCAAATTCGTGCCCGACCCCTCGGCAGCATTCGCCGGCGACGACAGCAGAGGAAGAAAAAGGGAGAAAGAAATGAATAAAACCTGACCAAACGGATTTTTCATACTGGGAGGGATTATATACCGGAACTAGCTATAAATCAAACACGCCGAACGAATTAATCTTTATCCTTGCCCCTGTCTTTTTCTTTGGGTTCACGATCGCGGTCTCTGTCACCCCCGTGACGGTCCTCTTTGGGCTCCGCGATTCTAACCTTTGGCTCTTCAACTTTAATCTTGGGTTCCTCAATCTTGATCTTCGGTTCCTCGACCTTTATCTTGGGCTCCTCGATCTTAATCTTTGGTTCTTCCACCTTGATCTTCGGTTCTTCGACTTTAATCTTGGGTTCTTCCACTTTTATTTTTGGTTCTTCGACCTTCACCTTCGGCTCACCCACTTTGACCTTGGGTTCCTCGGCTTTATCCACGACGGGGGCTCTGTCTACAACAGGGGCATTGTCCTTGGCAGGAGAATCACTCTCTTTGACCCCGGCATCCTTCGCTTCGTCCTTTGCCGCTTCAGCGGCTTTAGCGCGATCTTTTCCTTCCGCCTTGTTTTCTTTAGCTTCGTTACGCTCAGCCCTTGCTTCTTCCACTTGGCGCTTGAGCGTTTCATTGACGGATCCGAGGTCCTGAATGCGCCCCACGCGCCCTTCGTTCACAACCTCTTTCACCGATGTCTCGATCCCCGCGCTGTGCTCGGTGGCGCGGCTCAATTCTTCCGCATTCATCTTTTCCGGAGGAGTAGGGGGTTCGTTTATCGCCCGGATTTCCGTTTTCTCAGTCTGCTGAACAATGGTCCGCCCGATGAGATCGCCGGCATCGTTGATCGCGAATACCTCCACCGGCGAAGGTGAAAAATTGAGCACCGTCGTGGCGCCGTCCCGGTGCTCGGTCCAGTACTCCGAGCCGCGCACGGCTGCTACCGCGGTAGGTGTCTGAATTTCAAATGTGCTGCCTCTGGGCAGGTGGTGCAGTTTAGCGAAAATATCCCCTTCCGCGAGACCGATACCGCCGGGGTATACGGACTTGATGTCTATCTTGGACTTCTCGCCGATGCGGGCGATGTTGTTCCATTCCTTATCAAATGCAAGGTCCACATGGCTGGCCTCGGAGACTTCAATCTTGTCCCCCACCTTCACCAAATCCCCTTGATTCAGAGCTCGTTGCGCCTGGCCGTCGCTGGCCACGTAAGCCGTACCCTTTAGGGTCATGACCTCACAATAATAGTCCTCACCGTAACCGACCGCCGCCACCGATAAACCGAAGGCCAGAATTAGCGCAACTCTTGAGATTTCCTTCACTATGTTTTTCATCCTAATTAAAGTATACCTTATAACTAGTATAATTCAATAACTAAGACTATGTTAATTTAATCAAAAATAAGCCCTGAACTACCTTGACAATGGCAGTATTCAGAGCCTAGGATTCTTAAAGGCCTTGAAATGGGTGTGACTCCTGGTAAACGAAGCGACCGACGACAAACATCATCAGAGCTGACAGAGGAGTATTAGTTAATTAGAGACTTGACCCTATGTTTGCGGTGTTTGCGGGGTATGGTGTGCGGTATGGAAAAATTTTTAACCACCCAGGAGTTGAGACTTCCGGGCCTCGTATTCGTCTTGAGAAATCCTGTTGTCGCGAAGCAATTGGTCGAGCGCGTAGAGTTTTTGTTGGGCGTTCCCCTTGCCGCCGGACGCGGAACGCATCATGACGGCAGGTGGAGATTCAAGCCGGTCTTCTCCCGGCGGCGCGGATTCCATTGCGTCGGCGATAGTTTCCTTTTCCAGAGTTACGTCAACTCGTTCGGGCACGATCTTGTACATCGAACCGTTCATCGCATCGATGCCTGTCCCGATAATCCCGCCGAGAAGAATATTTCCGGCCGTCATGCCGTTGAGCGCCCGACGCAACAACACGGTCTTTGTGCGATAACCTTCCTTGTAAATTTCAAGCGTATGATCGCTTTTTCTTTCGAGCGTAAATATGGTCGGGGTAAGCGCGGCCATCGTCCCGTCGACCTT
>JAHFFL010000047.1 GCA_023247955.1 Candidatus Omnitrophota bacterium | reverse complement strand
GGCGTATATCGGCACCGGTGTTTTGCAGGGGGCCCAGATGGCCGTGGAAGACGCGAACATCAAAGGGCCTGTTTTTGACGGCGTCAAATTAAAACTGGTTGCGCTCGATGACCAGCACAATCCGACTCAGGCCGTTTTGGCGGCGAACAAGCTGATCGCCGATCCGAATGTGCTTGGCGTCGTCGGGCATTTCAACTCCAGCTGCACCAAAGCGGCCTCGGCGATCTACCACGAAAGCCGCATGGCGCAGATTACACCGGCCTCCACCAATCCCGAGATATCTCGTCAGGGTTTTGACACTTTTTTCAGGGTGTGCGCGACCGATGACGTGCAGGCGCCGACAGCCGCGAATTTTGTCTGGTCCAATCGGGGTGTCAAAAAAATCGCGATCATTGATGACCAAACCACTTACGGCAAGGGGCTTGCCGACGAGTTTGAGAAAAAATTTAAAGGTCTCGGCGGGACGGTCTTGAGTCGGGAAGGGATCACGCAGGGAGAAAAGGACTTCACGCCTCTTTTGACGAAGATCAAGGCCATCGGTCCCGAGCTCATTTACTACGGTGGAGTGTACCCGGAGCTTGCGCTGCTCCTCAAGCAGTCCAAAAAAATAGGGTTGGATGCACCGTGGATGGGTGGCGACGGGATTTTTGACGTGACGCTGATACAGCTCGTGTCTCCGGAATTTGCCGAAGGCACGTACGCGACGATGCTCGGTGTGGACCCGCATTCGCTGGACTCGGCAAAAGATTTTGTGGCCCGTTATGAAGCGCGCTACGGGGAAATCGGCTCCTTCTCGGCTTATGCCTACGATGCCGCGAATGTCCTGATCGAAGCGATACGCCGCGCCGCCAAGAAAGACAGGGAATCCGTTTTGAAAGAGGTGAGGAATACCAAAGACTTTCCAGGCATCCTGGGGGCGCTCAATTTTGACGAAAAGGGAGACGCGGTCGGAAAAAGCGTCGGTATCTTCAAGGTCGAAAACGGCAAGTTCAGGTTTTTGGAGGAAGTCAAACCTTAAAGAAGGAAGCGCCGCGTGAAGCTTTTTCTCCAGCAGTTGTTGAATGGCCTCGCGATCGGCATGGTGTACGCCCTCATCGCGCTTGGCTACACGATGGTGTACGGCGTGATCCAGCTCATCAATTTCGCGCACGGCGAGATTTTCATGGTGGGCGGCTATTTGGCACTTACGGCGATTTGGGTTTTGGCCTCGTACTTGAGTAGAGCGCCGGTCTGGCTGATCGTGCCGTCGCTTTTCTTTTTCTCGATGCTCGGCTCGGCCGTGCTGGGCGGCGTCGTGGAAAAAGTCGCCTATCGGCCGCTGCGGGGTTCTCCGAAGCTGACGGCGCTGATCACCTCGATCGGCGTCTCTTTTTTTTTGCAGAACGCCGTGATGCTTGTTTACGGCGCCAAAGAACAGAATGTCCCCGAGATCCTTCCGCCTCTGCGCCTTGAGCTCGGCGCCGTCTCGCTGTCGCTTGTTCAGTGCATCATCGTCGTGGTCTCGGTGGCCCTGATGTATTTTTTGACTTGGTTTGTAGGTCACACAAAGCTCGGCAAGGCCATGAGGGCCTGCGCCGAGAATCCGGAGGCCGCGCATCTGGTGGGAATCTCCACGAACCAAATTGTCCGCGCCACGTTTCTCATCGGCTCGGCGCTTGCCGCCGTGGCGGGGACGTTGTTCGCTTTAAATTACGGAAGCATCAATTTCCATGACGGGTATCTGGCCGGCCTCAAGGCGTTTACCGCCGCGGTGCTCGGGGGCATTGGAAGCGTCCCGGGCGCGATGCTGGGCGGCGTGCTTTTGGGCGTCTGCGAAGGCCTGGCGGCCGCTTATCTTTCCTCCTCGTGGAAAGACGTCATCGCTTTTTTAATTTTGGTCATTGTGCTTTTGTGCAAACCCTCGGGGCTTCTTGGTGAAAACCTTCCCGAAAAAGTTTAGCCTCGCGGTCCTCGCGCTTTCACTTCTTTTATTCCCAGTTTTCGATAAAAGTGCCTATCACGTGGACCTGGCGGCCAATGTGGGGATCTATGTCCTTTTGGCGATGGGGCTCAACGTCACCGTCGGTTTTACCGGTCTTCTCAATTTGGGTTACGCGGCGTTTTTCGCGATCGGCGCTTACACCTACGCGCTTTTAAATCAACACACAGGATGTCCTTTCTGGCTGGGCCTGCCGGCGGCCGGACTCGTCTCCATGATTTTTGGGTTTCTGATCGGCATGCCTTCGATACGCGTGCGCGGCGATTATCTGGCGATCACGACGCTGGGATTCGGCGAGATTGTCCGGGTCACGTTCAACAACCTGGACGCGCTCACCGGAGGCCCGAACGGAATTTTGGGGATTAACAGGCCGAAACTGTACATTCCCTCATGGGAGGGAGGTTTCCATTTTCAAGTCTGGAATTTTTCGGTCAACGCTACGCCGTATTACTATCTGCTTTTGGTTCTCGCGGCGATTACCGCGGTGCTGCTATTACGGATGGAGGATTCCAAAATAGGCCGGGCGCTTGTCGCGATCCGTGAAGATGAACTGGCCGCCTCATGCATGGGCGTCCCCGTGCTTCGCATTAAACTCTACGCCTTCGGCCTCAGCGCTTTTATCGCGGGCATCGCCGGCTGCGTGTTCGCGTCAAAACAGACGATCGTGACGCCCGACAGTTTTGATTTTGTGCTTTCGGTGCTGATTCTCGCAATGGTGGTGCTTGGCGGCATGGGAAACCTGTGGGGCGCGGCGCTGGGGGCCGTGATCCTCGGTCTTTTGCCGGAGCTCTTGCGGGAGTTCGCGAGTTACCGTATGCTGATCTTCGGGCTGATCATGATTCTGATGATGATCTTCCGCCCCCAAGGTATTCTCGGCGGGTTTCTGATCAAGCGCGAGCTCCAGACGCCGCGGAAGGAAATTCCCGATGGCGCTTCTTGAAGTCCGTTCGGTTTCCAAACGCTTCGGCGGCGTGGCGGCCCTTCGCCAGGTCAGCGTGTTGCTGGAAAAAGACGAGATTGTCGGGCTCATCGGTCCCAACGGCGCGGGCAAGACCTCTTTTTTTAACAGTTTGACGGGACTGTTGTCGATAGACAGCGGCGAGATCCGTTTTGCCGATTCGTCGCTGCGCCTGGATGGTCTTTCTCCCGACAAGATTCTCGAGGCAGGGGTTTCGAGGACCTTCCAGAATTTAAGGGTGTTTAAAAACATGACGGTTTGCGAAAACGTGGCGATCGGTTTTCACGCACGGACCAAGGCGGGGCTGCTTGACGCTTTCCTAAGGACTTCCCGGCACCGTGATGAAGAGCAGGTGGTATTTGGCGGCAGTGCGGCGCTTCTTGAATTCATCGGGCTCGGCGGAAGAGGAAATGAGATCGCCGGTTCCCTGCCGTACGGTAGCCAAAAACGGCTCGAGATCGCGCGCGCGTTGGCTTCCAAACCCAGACTTCTTTTGCTGGACGAGCCGGTGGCCGGGATGAACCCCCGCGAAAAAGAAGAAATCTCGGCGCTGATACGGAAGATCCGAGACAAAGGGGTCGCCGTTTTTATCATTGAGCATGACATGCGCGTGGTCATGCCGCTTTGCGACAAGGTGATTGTGATGGATGAAGGGGAGAAGATCGCGGAAGGGAAGCCCGACCAGATTCAAAAAAATCCGCGCGTGATCCAGGCGTACCTTGGAGAGCTTGATTGATGCTGGAGATCCGGCACGTGTACACAAGGTACGGAAAAGTGGAATGCCTGAAAGGTGTTAGTCTCAGTGTTAGGGAGGGGGAAATCGTTGCGCTGCTCGGCGCCAACGGCGCGGGCAAGACCACGGTGCTGAAGACGATCTCGGGCCTGATCCGTCCGACGGCCGGCGAGGTGCTTTTCAAGGGAAAGTCGCTGGCCGGTTCTTCACCGGAAGAGCTCGTGAGGCGGGGAATCGCGCATGTGCCCGAAGGACGGAAGATTTTTCAGCGGCTGAACGTGCTCGAGAACCTTGAGCTCGGCGCTTTCACGCGGACGGACAAAACGGAGATTCGACGGAACTTCGAACGGATGTTTGATTTTTTCCCCGTTTTAAAAAACCGTTTGAAGCAAAAGGCGGGAACGCTTTCCGGAGGCGAACAGCAGATGCTCGCGATCGCACGCGGCCTGATGTCTGGGCCGTCGGTGCTTTTGCTGGATGAACCGTCGCTGGGGCTTGCCCCGCTTCTCGTATCGACGATATTCGGAATTGTAGATCAGATCCACAAGCAGGGGAAAACGATTCTTCTGGTTGAGCAAAATGCGCGTATGGCGCTCAAGATTGCCGACCGGGCGTATGTTTTGGAGATCGGGCAGGTGGTGCTTGAGGGAAGGTCAGACGAGCTTCGGGAAAATCCGGTGGTGCAGAGCGCTTACCTCGGCGGCGGCTAAACACTTTTTTTCTTCAACACGAAACAAAGCCTTCCGGTCTTATCCAGCGTCACATCAAGCAGTTTTTCCTGCAGCGCTTTTTTGTGCCTTTTGCAGAGCAACACGGGAAACATCTCTTCCGGCGCCGGCGTCACATTGGTGACGGTCTCAATTTCTACCGATTCTTTTGCGCCGCAGACGGAACAGATTTTGTCAAGGGCGTTGTGCTCGCTGGACATGGCGACATTCTATCATCCGTATCTCCGATTGGAAAGCCCCGAGTGTTTTTGATACAATGAATCCGCCATGGGGACACGTCGGTCGCTCAACAAATTGGAATTCAAAGCGCATATGAGCATCCACAATACGGTGGACGTGAAAGAGGACGAAGCTAAAAACTCCCCTTTTACACGCGACCGTTTCGGTAAAAAACATGAGGTCAAGAAAAAACATGCGAAGTAAGGCGACGGCGCCTTTTTGTGTTTTAGGGGCAGCCGTCCTTCTTTTTTCTGGCGTCTCCGCCGACGCCCGGCCGCGGGTAAAAACACCGACGCTCAGTGCCCGTTCTGCGGTGATCCTGGATGCCGGTAACGGCGGCGTCCTATTCAGTAAAAATCCCCATTTGCGTTTGCCGCCCGCTTCCACCACCAAGGTCATGACGGCGATTCTCGCGATGGAACGGTTTCCTTTTAATCAAGACATCCGTATCGGCGCGAATGCCGCCGCTGCCGCGCCGAGCAAGGCCGGTCTCACCCCCGGCGCGCGGTATAAAGTCAGGGATCTTGTGGCCGCGGCGCTTATTTCCTCATCTAATGACGCGGCTGTCGCGCTGGCGGAGGCGATGGCCGGAAGCGAAGACGCGTTTGTCGGGCTCATGAACGAAAAAGCCGCGAAGCTCGGAATGCAAAACACGAAATTTGTCAACGCAACCGGGCTTACGGACAAAAGACACGCGCAGTACTCGACGGCCAATGACCTTGCTGTTTTGATGCGTGTCGCTTCGGCGGACAAAACTATTGACCGTATCCTAGGCGTTACCACGTCCGCGATCGTCGGGAGCGATCGCAAACCGATTTTTCTGAGGAACCACAACAAGATGCTTTGGCGTACGCCGAAGTCCGTGAAGGGCAAGACCGGCTGGACCACCACCTCGCTCCATACGTTTATCGGCACGGATTATGCGCCGGGCAAAAAGATCATCTTTGCGATGCTTTATTCCAAAAAACCCTGGGCGGACATCGAAAACCTCGCGGCTTTCGGGCGTCGGCTCGAAGGGCGCCGTTCGTTGAATGTCTGATGAGCCAGCGGATATCGCGATTATCGGAGCAGGAGCCGCCGGTTTAACGGCTGCGATACAAGCGGCCCGAAACAGTCCTTTTCCCTCCCGTATTTTTTTGTTCGATTCCCGCCAGAAAATTGGGGCTAAGATCCTCATCTCCGGAGGGACACGCTGCAACGTCACTCACAGGCAGGTGGTTCCGGCCGATTATGAGGGCGGGCCGCGGCATTTTGTGAAGCACGTGCTTGAAGCCTTTTCTCCCGAGAAGACCCGGATTTTTTTTGAGGAAATCGGCGTAGCTTTGGTGCTCGAGGAGACTGGCAAGTATTTTCCCACGACGCATTCCGGACGGACGGTGCTTGAGGCGCTTTTAAACGAGCTGAGGCGACGTGGCGCACAGCTTAAGACCGGAACTAAGATCACCGCGATCAAAAAAGACGGAGAATTTTTTCTGCTTAGTGGGGACGCCGGGTTTCAGATGGCCGCCAGGCGGGTGATTCTTACACCCGGCGGATTGTCTTATCCGGAAACCGGTAGTGACGGCACGGGTTACCGGATCGCGCAAAGTCTGGGGCATACGATTCGCAAGACCTCACCGGCGCTCACTCCCTTCACTACCGACGACGCGGCATGGAAACTTTTGAGCGGCGTCGCGCTTCCCGCCCGGCTCACATTTTACAGAAATGGAAAGAAAGTATCGGAACGGACAGGTTCTTTTCTTTTTACGCATTTCGGGTTCAGCGGGCCGGTGGCTCTGGACATCAGCCGTTTTTTTACGGCCTGCGATTCTTCGCAAGCCCCGGCGATCGAGGCCAATTTTATTCCCCATGAAAGCGCCGAGAATTTAAAGGACCGTTTTTCAAAAGCTTCGCGCGAACATCCCGAGAAATCCCTGCGAGGTTTTCTGACGGAGGCCGCCGCTTTTCCGGCGCGTTTTGCCGAGACGCTGCTTGAGAAAGCGGGCCTGGATCCCCGTCTACGCATTGGACGCTGCCGTTCCGGGGAGTGCCGGCGCTTGTTTCGCGCGGTGTTTCATTACCCGCTGGAAGTAACCGGGGCAGTGGGTTACAAAAAGGCCGAGGTGACTGCCGGCGGCGTGGATTTGGCCGAAATCAAAGATTCAACGATGGAGTCAAGGCGTCTGCCGGGCCTTTACTTTGCCGGCGAGATTCTCGACGTGGATGGACGCATCGGAGGGTTTAATTTCCAGTGGGCATGGTCAAGTGGAACCATCGCCGGGGCCAGCGCGGTTAAAAGCCTTTATGGGGTGGTCAAGACTTGACCTTACCTAGACGTCAGTTTGCCGCGTATGTTAAACTAATCTCCTTCAGATGAGGAGACTATGACGGACAGAATTCCGATGACCCGTCCGGGGTATGACAAACTGATCAAGGAATTGGAATATCTCAAGACGACCAAGCGCCGCGAGATTGCCGCGGATATCGCGAAGGCCAGGGCGTTCGGCGACTTGAAGGAAAACGCTGAATACGACGCGGCCAAAAATAACCAGGCGATGAATGAAAAGCGCATCGCCGATGCCGAAGAAAAGCTGGCCCATGTCCAGATCATCGACGAGTCCAAGATCGCCAAGGACCAGATCCTGATCGGTGCGACGGCAAAGTTAAAAGATTTGAAAAACGGGGAAGAGCTCGATTACACGATTGTCGCTCAGGACGAAGCCAATTTCGACGAAGGAAAAATTTCGGTTACTTCGCCGATTGCCAAAGGGCTTTTGGGGTTGAAGGAGGGAGAGACCGCGGAAATCAAAATCCCGGCCGGTACTTTGAAATACAAAGTTTTAAAAATTACGAGGTAGCGGTCTCCAGCGCCGCCGGAGAAAAATTTTCTATCAATTCTCTCACCGCTTCGACCGAAGGGCAGGTATTCAGAGCCCCTCTGAATTCGCTGACTCCCGGAAGATTCTTGAAATACCAGCAGGCGATGCGCCGCATGTGGAAAAGTACCGTGCGTTCGTCGCGAATCTCAAGCTCAAGCGCCATGTGACGCAAGAGGACTTTTTTCTTCTCTTCGAAACCCGGCTCAGCGAACCCCTTTTTTCCTTCGAGCGCGTTTTGTATGTTTCTGAAAATCCACGGATTCCCAAGCCCGCCGCGGCCGACCATCACACCGTCAACCCCAGCGATTTTTGTCAGACGCGCGGCATCTTCTCCTGAGAGCACGTCGCCGTTTCCGATCACGGGAATTTTCACGGCTTCTTTCACGCGGCCTATGGCTTCGTAGTCGGCGTTTCCCGAATA
>JAHFFL010000046.1 GCA_023247955.1 Candidatus Omnitrophota bacterium | reverse complement strand
CGCCATTTCGGTGGCAGCGGTTTTTTTCGGGGCCGCTGCCGGGGATTCGTCTTTCAGGCGCCCGAGAAGAATCTTTTCGTAGCGTCTGAGATTGGTCTCGTGCGTGACATTCGGCGTGACGACGACGTAGGAGACGCCTTCTTTTTTCAGGAGTTCTTTGAGATGGGCGGTGTGATAGCCGCCGGTGAGCAGCGCGGCGGCGGACAAATTTTTCTCATCCATTTTTCTCAAGGTCTTTTCGACAAAGGCCTCGTCTCTTTGCCGCGTGGTCCGGTAAAAATCTTCGATTTCTTCGGCGCTGTCGTTCACGAGCGGCAGATAGTGGATGACCTCCGTCCAGTTCCCGTACTTCATAAGCTGGTTGTTCAAAAACGCGAGAGCAACTACGGTTTTAAAGCGGACATCACCGAGGCGGGCCGTGTATTTCTCAAAATTGGCGCTTGAGATCTGAAGCGAAAAAAGGGCCTTTAAGTTTTCCACGTGGCCGGCGATCTCTTCCAGGTAAATCGCGTCCGGGTCGGTGAGGGTCGAAGAATAAATCATTTCGGTCAGCAGATCCGTTTCTTTGAGCAGGTCTTCGGCCCGCACACCGGAATAAATCTTCAGATACTCCGCGTAGCGCAGAAGGTTGGGGAACTCGGAGAGATTTAAGTTTTTCGACTGGGCCTTCTCAAACAGCGCCTCATAAAAACCGTAAGCGCTGCAGGACTGGTTCTTGAGTTTGTCAGCGCGCTGGGCGAGATCCTGGATTTCCTCAACGTCGGAGGCACCGGCATCGGCGAGCAGATGAAGCAGACGATCCTGTTCGCCGCTCGCGAGTGCGAAATCAATCGTGGATTCTTTGGACTTGAGCTCCTGAAGCGACAGAAAATTGGGAAAACCCAAAAGACTGACATGGGCGCGGGCGGCGGCTTCCTCAAGCCGGCCATAGTACTCCGTAAAATCCCTGTGCCCCGCCTTAAATTCGCGCAAGAAATCGTCGAGCGCGAGCAGCGCGTCGGGATAGAGCCGGCGCTTGAGAATCTGGGTTCTTTTTTCTATCTCGTCCAGATACGCGAGAACTTTTTCCCTTTTGCCGGCGATAGCGGCATAGGTTTTTAAATTTTTCTCATAAAGCGCCGGATCCTCGACCCCTTCGATGACTAGGCGTTCATCCGACGCGAGACTGAAATATTCGGCGCCGTTCATCTGGCCGCGGAGAAGGTATTTCTTCGCGACTCGCTCGCGCGTGTCCTTCGCGGCATGCGGTCTTAAGAAAGCGAGTGACTCATTGCGGCTGCCGCCCTCCACAAAGAGCGTATTCACGCGATAGCGACGGACGAGCTCCCCCAAAATCCCGGCGAGGTTTTGCTGCGCGCTGAAATTCGTGTGCGCGTCCTGGATATGGATGATAAGACGTTCGCGAGGACCTTTATGCCATTCGCGCGTGCTGGCAATCGACGGAGAAAATTGGATAAGCGCGGGATTTTTGGCAAGAGGGCTTGCGAACAAAGCCGTTTCCAGGGGCGCCGCGTAAGAGAGGTCCTGGAGAAGGAGAGTGGCCGACAAAAAAAACGCGACCACCCGTATAAAAAGATGAAATTTTTTAGTCATTTCTCTCTTTAGAGTGTCTCTTTAAATACCGGTTAATGAAACATTTTTAATAGGGGTTAATTGGTTGTATTTCCAAGGGTTTATATAGTGCGTAAAGTGTACATTCTGGGAAGGGAATCTTCAAGAAAAGAGCGAAAATTTCTTGCTAAAAATAGTTACAATTTATTAACAATATTTACTAATTTTTTCAAATAAATAAGGGTAGCGCAGGCTTAAGCCTGCGCTACCCTTAGCGAGGCTCTTGTTGGGTAATGCAGTGGATGGATCCCAGGCCAAAAACCAGCGCTGTGCACTCGATTGGAAGCACCCGGCGGTCGGGAAAGGCCTTGCGGATAATCTTTATGGCCTGCCGGTCATTCGAACGGCTGTACACCGGGACGAGCACAAGCCCGTTGGCAATATAAAAATTGGCATAGCTTGCGGGTAATCGAGTGTCATTGCGAGCGTCAGCGAAGCAATCTCTGCGCAAAGATTGTGATTCGACTTCGCTCACCATCCTGAGCTTGCCGAAGGACTTCGTCGCTGTCGCTCCTCGCAATGACGCAGGAATAAACACCCTGCCCGGCATTGGAAGCTCGATGACCCGTAGACGCCTTCCGCCGGCATCTCGCTCTGAACGCAAAATCTCAAGATTCCTTTTTAAGATCAGTTGATTCGGGTCAGAGGGATTCTCTTCCGCCGCGGCGATGACGGTATTCGGATTTACAAAACGCGCGATATCGTCCACATGCCCGTCGGTGTCGTCCCCTTCAATGCCCTCGCTCAGCCAAATCACTTTTTTTATCCCCAAATACTTTCCGAGCCGGTGCTCGATGTCGCGACGCGAGAGTTTAGGGTTACGGCGCGGACTGAGCAAACACTGCTCGGTCGTAAGACAGGTCCCACGTCCGTTCACCTCAATGGATCCGCCCTCCAGCACCATGCCGGTGTCCCACCGCCGATACTTTTTAAGCTCGGGAATCCGATCGACGACGCCGTTATCGCGCGCGAGGTCTTTGTATTTGCCTCCCCACGCATTGAATTCCCACTTCGTAAACGCCTTACTCTCAGATGTCATTGCGAGCGAAGCGAAGCAATCTCTGCGCAAAGATTGTGATTCGACTTCGCTCACCATCCTGAGCTTGCCGAAGGACTTCGTCGCTTCGCTCCTCGCAATGACACTCTTAACAAAAATCGGCCCATAATCCCGTATCCAGGTATCCACGGTGTTGACCTTGTAAAAAATGAGCTTGGAAGTATCGGCCTTTTTGACGGCCAGCTTTTTTAAAACAGTTTCAGCGGCAGGTTTATCCGGGACAAGGAGCTTTACTTTTTCGCATGAAAGGAGCGCCGCCATCATTTCGATGTAAACCGATTCGACCTCCTTTAGAAGCCTGCCGGGCCAGGTGGCTTGATTCTTGGGCCAGACAAGCCACGTGGATTCATGCGTTTCCCACTCTGCCGGCATTCGATAAGAAAACTTATTCAATTTTAGGATTTTTTCTGGATAAAACGGGAAGTGATCGCACCATAAGCATCAATGCGGCGATCGCGTAAAAAAGGCCACTCACGGCGGGTTTTTTCGATTTGCGAAAGATTGCAGTCAGCAATCAGGATCTCTTCTTTTCTGGTGCTCGCGCGGTGCAGGACATCGCCAAAGGGGCCCGCAACAAAAGAATTTCCCCAGTAATCGAATCCGCCTTCGCGGCCAACGCGGTTGGCGGCCGCCACAAAGACGCCGCTGGCGATCGCATGCCCGCGCTGCACGGTCTCCCACGCGTCACGGTAGCTCTCCGCCTCTTTTTGGCGATCATGCTTCCAGCCGATGGTCGTCGGATAAAAAAGGATTTCGGCGCCGTTTAAAGCGGCCAGCCGCGCGGCCTCGGGAAACCACTGGTCCCAGCACACAAGCACCCCTATCGTCGCATAGCGCGTCTTAAACGATTTAAAACCGAGGTCTCCAGGCACGAAATAAAATTTCTCATAAAAACCCGGATCGTCGGGGATGTGCACCTTGCGGTATTTCCCCAGCATTTTTCCGTCCGCGTCGATCACGACGGCGGTGTTGTGGTAGATCCCTTTGGCGCGCTTCTCAAAAAGCGGCGCGATAACCACCGTGTTTTCAGATTTTGCGAGCTGAGATAAAAGGTCCGTGCTGGGGCCCGGGATCGTCTCGGCCAAATCAAAATGCTTCGCGTCTTCGGTCTTACAAAAATACTCGGTGCGGAAAAGCTCCTGCAGTGAAATGATGCGGGCGCCGCGCGCGGCGGCCTTTTTCACAAGCGCCATGGCCTTCCGCAGATTGGCCGAGGCGTCGGGACCGCAGCTCATTTGGATAAGAGCGATTCGCACGGACTGCGAGGATTTTCTTTTTTTCATTTGCGTGAGAAATTCAGCACGGTTGCTTTCGCCTTTTCTTCTTCAGCTTTCTCTTTCATTCCCTTTTTCATATAAAACACCGAGAGGTTCGTGTGCGCCATCGCGTAATCGGGCTTAAGCGCGGCTAGCCGAGCCATCCACTCGATCGCGTCGTCCAGACGCCCAAGCTTGTAGTAAATCATGCCGAGCGATTCGTACGCGTCCGCGAAATCGGAGCGGCTTTTGATCAGCGCAAGAAGCGCGGCCACGGCCTCTTCAAGCCTCCCGTGCCCGAACAAATCAATCGCCTTCTCATACGCGACCTTCACCTCATCCGCCATTTTATATCTTGTCCTTGTTTTGCAATTCTATCACAAAAAAGCAGCGTATAGAGCTTGAGACTTGTTTCTTTGCTTTCAGATCCTGTGGTCTCGGCCTTAGATTTGTTCTTCTCGGCACCGCTCGGCGCGCCCCTCCGAGTCGCGCCTTCGCTGCGAGCTCCGGCTGTGCGGTGTTTAAAAGAAACTCATGATCCATGGTGCTCGCCTCCGCTAGCTGCCGAGAAGAACAAATCTTCGGCCTCCCCGGGGACTGCCGAGCGGAATGTACGGGTCTATGTAGACAACTCCATGAACACAGTTTCAGCGAAAAGCTGGCCGCGCGGGGTGAGTCGCAGACGCTCGCGGCCGAGATCGAGCAGTCCTTTTTCCTTTAAATTCCGCAGGGGCTCCGCCAAACGGGCAACCAGCGGCCCGAATCGCCGCGTATCGGCGCCCTCGTCCAGGCGAAGTGCTAAGAGAAGCGACTCGACTTCTTTTTTCTCGCCGGTCAGCGTCTCTTCCTCGCAAGCCGTCCAGTCGCCTCTGCGGACCTTGTCCAGATACTCCTCCACACTGCGTGAATTTCGGTACCGCCGGCCGTCGAGATAAGAAAAGGCGGCCGGTCCCAGACCCAGGTACTCCCCATTGTCCCAGTAAATCCGGTTGTGCCTCGACTCAAATCCCGGTTTCGCATAACTCAAAAGCTCATAATGCCGGTACCCGGATTTTTTAAGCGTTCGTCTCGCCAGCGATAAAATTTCCACCTGGGACTGCTCATCCGGCAAATTCAGTTTGTCTTGCCTGTGCAAATGTCCAAAAACCGTTTTTTCCTCGACCACGAGTTCATACAACGACATATGCTCAGGCCCCAATCGCAGAAGCGCTTCCAGCGAATCCTTGGCGTCGCCGAGCGTCTGGCCCGGCAAAGAAAGAATGAGATCCATGCTGATATTACCTAGTCCCGCCTCCCGGAGCGCCGAAAAGGATTCCACGATATCCCGGACGCCATGGGAACGGTTGATGTCCACAAGCGCGCGCTCCTGAAAAGATTGCGCGCCCAAACTCACACGATTCACGCCAAGCGCACGGGTGTGACTTGCCCTCTCACGGTCGATATCTCCGGGATTGGCCTCGAGCGTGACCTCCGCGTCTTCCCTAAACCGGAAGTTTTTGCGCGCCAAACTAAAAAGTCTCTCGGTATCCGGCGCTGTGAGCTTCGAGGGCGTGCCACCGCCCAGATACAGCGTGTCAAACAACTTGCCGCGGAATCGCGGAGCAATCCACGCCATCTCTTTCGCAAGTGCAGCAAGAAATTCCCGGTGGTCTTCCGGCGAATTTGAAGTGCTAATCACAAAATTACAATAGTGGCACTTCCTCGCGCAAAAAGGGACATGAATATAAAGGCCTGTCATAGGGAAATTATACACGGCGGGCCGTCCAGTAAAATTCTTTCTTTTTATCCTGTTTTATGATAGAAATATGGGGTCTGTCGTCACGTTTGGAAGCAACTCAGTCTTTTAACGAAAGGGGTACCCAGTGGCAAAAAAAGTAAACACGGCGTTCATGAAGCCTTTACAACCGAGCGAAGCGCTCGGCAAAGTGGTAGGGACCAAAGCAATTCCCCGCACGGAAGTCGTAAAGAAACTTTGGAACTACATCAAGAGGAATGATCTTCAGGACAAGAAGAATCGGAGAAATATCAACGCGGACGCGAACTTGAAGCCGATTTTCGGCAAGTCTCAAGTATCGATGTTCGAGATGACCAAGCTCGTTTCGAAGCACCTGTCCTAAGCTTCGGAAAAATTAACCCCGCCCTCGAAATTCACGGGCGGGGTTTTTTATTGGATTTTATTGGGCCAGCGCTTCGATTTCGAGTTCTACCTTGACGTCGCGTCCGATCATTGCACCCGAAGGGTCATAAGCGATCCCGAAGTCGCTGCGGTTGAGCGTCACCTGCCCCGACCCGCCGAGATGCGTTTTTCCCTTGGGATCCTGCGCGATTCCGCCGACCGTATAGTCGATCTCGACTTCCTTGGTCACGCCGTGCAGTGTCAGGTCGCCGGTGAGTTTCTTTTTCTCCGGGTCCACCTTTTTGGAAACAAAAGCGATCTCGGAGAATTTTTCGGTGTCAAAAAAATCGGGACTCTTTAAATGCTTGTCCCTGCCCTCGTTCCCGGTGTTGATGCTCGCCGCATCGATGGAGACCTTGAGCGAGGACGCAGCCTCGCTACTGGGATCGTACTCTATCGTGCCCGAAAACTTGTCAAAACCGCCGCGCACATTCCCAACAAGGTGTCTTATTTTGAAGGATACGCTCGAGTGCGCGGGGTCAATCTCATAGGTCGCCGCGAGAGCATGGCCTGACAGCAGTAAAAGCCCAAACAACAAAGCAAACGTCTTTTTTTGGATCGTCGTCATCTTCACCCCTCCTTTATCAGTTTTCTCCCGGCAAATCCCGACTCCAGATCATGGTAGTAGCTCACCGTCGGCTCATCGCTTCTCCAGCAGAGAAATGCTTCTTTGCCGTTCACGACAGCCGGAAAATCGACAAGACCCTCTGAAAAATTCCAGTCCTTGTAAGAACAACCGAGCGATTCCAGCTCTTCAAAAAGTTCGTCGAGCTGGTCCATGAGCCGGTTGAGCTCGGATTCTGTCCCGGGATCGGGCGTCTTTCCTATGGAGACGCTGCGTATCTCTTTGCCGATTTTTAAAATATCGAGCACAATACGCTTCACCAAGGGCAGAGTCTGGTTCGCCTCCTCAGGCGTGAAATATTTAACGGAGGATCTCAAGGATTTCCTCCATCTTCCGGATCGCTTTGTCCGGCAGCGCCAGCTGGGTCATCTGGTTTTTGATCCTCCCGAGCTGGGCTACGAGCCCTTTGACCGCGAGCCGCCTTTCTTCTTCGCTATCAGGGCTTTCCTTTTTGGCGCCGCTTTTTAAGACGTAACGGATTTTTTTTCGGACTTCAGAATCTTCGGTGGCGTGGTCAAGGACCTCTTCGCGCAACATCTGGTAATCTTTGGGGGACAGGTCCTCCTTGTCCTTCACGAGCCGCAGCGCATTCACGGACTCATAACTGGGGATGCGGCTCGGTTTCCTTTCTTCGAACGCTTCGCGTTTCAAAAAACTGGGCTCCTCACGTTCTAAAAAAGAATAGGATTTTAAAAGTTTCATCGCGGTGGCCTGACGCACTCCTATCTCTTTCGCACAGTACGCCTCAAAAGTCAAATAGCCCCATTCCCTGTATAGTTTGTCTTTATAAGCGGTAAAAAGGTATTGGCCGAGCTCTATCCAGGAGCTTTTAAACCCTATGGCGGCGTCGAGCACCTTGTACCTGAAAGAACCGGGGAGTAGGCCTTCCATGTGTTCTTCAATCCGGTGTATCGATTTTGGTTTTTGCAGCACTTTACGGCATCCTCTAGTGTGATCTTACCATCCGGTGGGCTGCACGGGCGACGAATTTTCTCGGAAGAAAGCGCCCAAAAAACTGGGCGGTACGGTTCGGAAAACCGGCGATCGACAGCGGTTTCCCGTCTTTAAGCGCGCGCAGTCCGCACTCTGCGACGCGGCGCGGATCCATCATGACTTTTCGCATTATTTTCGAGGGGGAAAAATCTTTGCCGAAAAAAGGTGTCTCGGTGGGACCTGGGCAGAGACAGC
>JAHFFL010000045.1 GCA_023247955.1 Candidatus Omnitrophota bacterium | reverse complement strand
AAATCCTGGACCAACGGAGTGGCGACGGGCAAAGGGGCTGTTTCAACCGCTCCAAATCGGGCGCGCGTAGGAGACACGGCAGGAAGCGCGCGCTGGGATTTGAGCTGGTCGATTTGCTTGTATGCTTCGTCGCGTTCTTTAGTCAGTGTGCGGACATGCTCTTTCCAGATCTCTAAAAGTTCCTGGTTTCTCTCGTCATCGGCCGAAGAAACGCCATCGGTTTGGCCGATAGGACCGGGCTCCCATGTCCTTGCGAAAAGCGGAGACGCCCACACGGCCGCGGCGGCGACAACAAATAAAAATACGAAAAATCCACTCTCTTTTTTTCCCATGGTCTTTGGCTCCGATTGCAACTGGTGGTATTCTAAGCCCTCTTGCGATATTTTAAAATAAAAAAAACGACCCCGCTAAAGAAAACAAGATTGATGATTCCATAGATCCTAAACGTAGAGTCCGGGGATCTGAGCGCCTGCGGCGTCATCAATAGGATGCAGACCCATACGCCGAGCGCCCAAGAGCGGCTAAAATCCTCGGAGCTTTTCCGTTTCACAAGCTTTAAGATCAGCGGGATGTTGAACAAAGGAAGCGCTACTCCCGCCACGGTTCCGACAATACCTACCCAGTCGCCCATGATTTTTTCCGCTCTCTAGCGAATCTCCGCTTGGTACTGGTCTTTGAGTGCCTGGCCAAGGCGTTCATGAATACCCTGTACTTCCACGTCGGTGAATGTGCCGTCTTCTTTCTGGTAGGCCAGCGAAAACGCAAGACTTCGCTTGCCGGAGGCGATGTTTTTTCCGCCGTACTGGTCGAATAAAAATGCCTCGCTTAAATAAGGCGCGGCCGTCCTTCTCATCAGCTCTTCGAGCTCCCCCACCGGGATCCGCTCGTCGACGACAAACGCGATGTCCCGTTTGACCGAAGGAAATTTTGGCACCGGCCGCACTTGCGTCCGTTTCCTGTAATCCTCGCGCGTCAGGAGCTCCTCGCAAATCAGCTCCGCATAAAAAACCTCGCGCGGGATATCCCAGCGGGCCAGTGTGTCGCCGGCGATGTCGCTGACAAGCCCGACGGCCGCCCCCTTCACAAAAAGCGCGCACTCGTTCGTGCCAAGCCGGGGGTCCTCGACGGCTCGCCACTCCAGGCCGTTGATTCCCAAAAAGTGAAGCACATTTTCAAGAACACCCTTTAAATCATAGAAGGAAGCTGGTTTTTTTCGCGTCCAATTTTCCTCAAGATTTCCGCAAGCCGCGAACGCGAGTATTGTTTCCTCGCGGTCTTGAAAATAACGGTTGCCGACTTCAAAGAACTTGAGCGAATCGGCTTTGCGGTGAAGATTAAAAACCAGCGCCCCCAGCATCCCCGGTAGAAGCGAGGGACGGAAATATTCCTGCTCGGCGCTCGACGCGTTGGTGATGCGGTGAACGCCTGATAAATCCGAGAAACCAGAATCGGCAAGCGTTTTTGCAGAGATCAGACTGTAGTTGATGATCTCTTGAAACCCTTGGGCCGCGCAGAATTTTTTAAGCTCGAGTATCCCCTCGGCCTTTTCGTCCCGTACGGATTCCGAATGATGAGTCGTCGGAATCACGGCCGGGACCGCGTCAAATCCCTCGATTCTCAACACTTCCTCGATGAGATCCGGCTCTTCGGTAACGTCTTTTCGCCGCGGCGTGAGCAAAACACGAACTTTGCCTGCCAACGGCTTCGCGTCGAAGCCAAGCCGCTTGAGGATGGAGGTCATGCGCCCCGCCGAAAGCGAAAGACCCGTCAGGTCGCGCGTATGCTGCTCGCGCAGCACCACCGCGCCCGCGCGCCGCTTGGGCGTCGACCCCTTGGCCACCGCGCAGGTCTCAAGGCCTCCCCCCCATTGCCGGATGAGGTCCGCGGCGCGGCGCGAAGCCGTCGCCACCCCTTCGGGGTCCACGCCGCGCTCAAAACGGGTGCTGGATTCGGTGGAAATCTTGTACGCCCTCGCGGCGCGGCGCACCAGCGCCTGGTCAAAAGCAGCGGATTCCAGAAGAATATTTTTTGTTTGGCCGGTAACTTCAGTAAGTTTGCCTCCGATGACGCCGGCCATCGCGATCACACGCTCGGCGTCGGCGATCACGAGGGTCTTTTCATCCAACGTGTACTCCTTGTCGTCCAGCGCCAAAAACTTTTCCCCTTTTCTCGCGCGGCGCACAATGACGACGCCGCCTTTGATCTTGTCAAAATCAAACGCGTGCAGCGGTTGTCCCGTCTCAAACAGCACGAAATTCGTCGCGTCGACGGCGTTATTGATGGGACGAGAATCCATGAGGCGAAGGCAGCGCGCGGCGTGTTCCGGAGCAGGCCTGATCGTGACATCCTCGAGCAGGCGCGCCGTATACTGCGGGCATCCTTTCCTGTCGTCAAGCTCCACCGTCACGGAGCACCTTCCTTTGCGTGCGCCGGCGGGAATGACCGGGATTTTGGGGAACTTTATTTTCCGGCCCGTGAGCGCCGAGACTTCGCGGGCAAGACCTAAAATACTCAAACAGTCGGGACGGTTTGTCGTGATCTCGAGATTCAAGACGGAATCCCCGCCGTTTTTCTCGGTATGTTCGACCTTAGTCCCGGACATCGTAAGCATTTCAGCCAAACGCTCGGGACTCAAGCGCACGTCGATATATTTTTTCAGCCAAAAAAGAGGGAGTTTCAAAATTGCCTCAGGAAACGCAGGTCGTTTTCAAAAAAGTTGCGGATATCCGACACGCCGTATTTGAGCATCGCCAGTCGCTCAACACCCATGCCGAAAGCAAACCCCGTGTATTTCTCGGGGTCGATGTGCACGGCACGGAACACGTTGGGGTGCACCATGCCAGCGCCGAGTATCTCAAGCCATTCGCCGCAGGATTCCCAAAAGATATCGATTTCCGCGCTCGGCTCGGTAAAAGGAAAAAAGTGGGGGCGAAAACGAAGCTTGGTTCTGGATCCGAAAAATTCCTTCGCAAACGCGAGCAGTACCCCTTTCAGCTCGGAGAAACTCGTCCCTTCATCCACCATGAGCCCCTCAATCTGGTGAAACATGAAGGAATGCGTGGCGTCGGTCGCGTCAGGACGGTACACCTTGCCGGGGGCGATGATTTTGAGCGGCGGCCTGGATTTTTCCATCACACGGATCTGTACCGTCGAGGTCTGGCTTCTGAGGAGCCGGCCGTTTTCCAGATAGAAGGTATCAAAGCTGTCACGGGCCGGATGGTCGAGCGGGATGTTGAGCGCCTCGAAATTGTGATGCTCGGTTTCCACCTCCGGGCCTTCAACGACGCTAAATCCCAGCCGCCCAAAGATACGCGACACCTCGGCAATCACCCGGGACAACGGGTGAAGTCTTCCGGCAGGCAAAAATGTCCCCGGCATCGTGACATCGATTTTCTTTTCGGAAAAACGGGGATGGGGGATGAGCGTTTTTTCCTTTTCGGAAAATAACGCCTCAAGCAGCTGCTTCACGCGGTTAATTTCCTGGCCTGCCTGACGGCGTGCTTCGGGCGGCACTTCGGAAATACGGGAAGAAAGCGACGCAAAAAGCCCTTTGCGGCCCAGGTATTTCACGCGCAGGCCATCGAGCGCCTTCGAATCCGAAAGCGATGAGACCTCCCGGCGCGCGTCTTCCTCCAATTTTTTAAGCGCTTGGATCATCCCTTGGCGATTTTGACCAGTTCCGAAAATACCTGCTTCTCGCTATGCGCCAGATCCGCGAGGATCTTGCGGTCTAGCTCCACTTTCGCTTTCTTCAGCCCGCCGATCAGGCGGCTGTAGGTCATCCCGTTTTCCGCGGCACCCGCCGAAATCCGCGTGATCCAGAGTTTGCGGATCACGGATTTGGAGTCGCGCCGATCGCGCGTCGCGAACGCAAGCGCGCGCTGCACCGTCTCGCGCGCCGTCCGGTAAAGTTTCCTGCGGCCGCCGACAAAACCCTTGGCGCGCTTTAAAAATTTGCGCCGATGGGCCCGTGCGGCCGGGACAGTTTTGGCTTTAGGCATAGGGCAATAATCTCCTTATTTGTTTTTCCATTCCGCTGCTGACAAGGTCGCTCTCTCTTAGATGTCGTTTACGCTTCGAGGACTTCCCCTGTAAAAGGTGCCTTTTCCCGGCACGCATCTTTTTGAACTTTCCGCTCTTGGTGATGCGGAATCTTTTCTGCACTGATTTGTTTGTCTTCAGTTTCCCCATTTTATCCTCATTGTTGTCATTGCGAGCCCGCTTTTTTTGTGGCGGGCGAAGCAATCTTTGTGACGTTTAGATCCTTCGTCGGCGCTGAAGCGCCTCCTCAGGATAAATTCGCGCGGGCGACTTGGCGTCGCTTCGCTCCGCAAGTCGGGCGCTCATTTATTTCGGCATGATAATCATCGTGATCATGCGGCCTTCCATGTAAGGGGGTTTTTCCACTTCCCCCAGCGGCGCAATGTCTTGCGCCAAGCGCTCCAGCACTTTTCTTCCGGTGGAGATATAGTTCATCTCGCGCCCGCGAAAAACCATGGTGATCTTGGCCTTGTCACCCTGTTTCAAAAACCGCTCAAGACTATTGAGTTTGACCTTGTAGTCATTCTCCTCGATGAACGGATGGTACTTGAGCTCCTTGAGATGAATGACTTTTTGTTTCTTGCGTGCTTCTTTTTCTTTTTTGGCCTGGTCATATTTGAACTTGCTGAAGTCCATGATCCGGCAAACCGGCGGACTGGCCTGCCCCGCCACTTCTACAAGATCAAGTTCCGCTTCTTTGGCCATGCGCAGGGCCTGATCAGTGTTCACAACGCCGGCCTGGTTACCGTCCTGGTCGACCAGTCGGACCTGCGGGACGCGTATGAACTCATTGATTCGGGTTGTATTTTTTGAAATCGAAACACCTCCTTTAATGAGGACATGACTTAGCGCATTTCCAAATGCGCTAAGTCACCGTCCGAATTAAATCCGCCGCGCTCTGTGGCGGATTATGTTACTCCTTTTGTACTCATTTCCCCGTTCAGCCGGCGCACAAATTCCCCCAACGTCACTTGCCCTTCATCCCCACCCTGGCGCGACCGGACCGCGACTTTTTTCGCCTGCGCTTCTTTGTCGCCGACAATCACCATGTACGGAATCTTTTCATTCTGGGCGTTTCGGATGCGCGCGCCTAAAGTCTCTGAGGATGTTTTGAGCTCTACGCGGAATCCCGCCTCGCGCAAACCCACGCAAATCTCCTCCGCATAGGCCTCGTGGCTTTGGGCGACGGGGATCAGCGTCACCTGCACCGGGGAAAGCCACAATGGCAACGCCCCCGCGTAATGCTCTAAGAGAGTCCCCATAAAGCGCTCCACGCTCCCCAGAATCGCGCGATGCAGCATCACGGGTCTGTGTTTTTGCCCATCGGCGGCCGCATATTCCAGGTCAAAACGCTCCGGCAGCGCGAAATCGCACTGGATCGTGCTGCACTGCCACGCCCGTCCCAGTGCGTCCTTGATCTTGATATCAATTTTAGGTCCGTAAAACGCGCCTTCGCCCTCGCAAATTTTGTAAACGATGCCCTTTGATTTCAAGGCGCCTTCGAGGGCGCCTTGCGCCCGCTCCCAGTCTTCGGCGGTGCCGATGGAATCCTTGGGACGCGTGCTGATCTCGATCTCTCTTTCTTTAAAACCGAAAGTCTCAAGCACGAAGAAGACGAAGTCCACCACCGACGCGATTTCTTTTTGGAGCTCGTCCGGCATGCAGAAGATATGCGCGTCATCCTGCGTGAAATTGCGCACGCGCAGGAGCCCGTGCAGGACGCCGGATTTTTCGTTGCGGCAAACGTTTCCCATCTCGAAAAAGCGAAGCGGCAGGTCGCGATAACTTCGGATCTTGGTCCGGTAAATCAGCATGTGCCCCGGGCAATTCATCGGCTTGATCGCGTATTCCTTTTCCTCGGACTTGAATACAAACATGTTCTCTTTGTAATAAGAAAAATGTCCCGACTTCACCCAGATGTCACTTTTTAGAATCTGCGGGCCGATCACAAATTGATACCCGCGCTTCAAGTGCTCGGCCTTCACAAACTCCTCGATCAGATGTCTGAGCAGTGCCCCCTTCGGGTGATAAAAAATGAGCCCCGGCCCGCCGTCTTCCTGCACCGAGAAAAAATCAAGCTCTTTGCCGATTTTGCGGTGGTCGCGTTTCTTCGCTTCTTCGCGCACGCGCAAAAATTCATCCAGCTCTTTTTTTGAATGAAACGCCGTCCCGTAAATCCGTTGCATCACGGGATTGTTTTCGTTGCCGCGCCAGTAGGCGCCGGCAATGCTGGTCAATTTGAATGCCTTGATGAGCCCCGTGGAATGCGCATGAGGGTATTTGCAAAGATCCGTGAAATCCCCGTCGACAACGACGGAAATATCTTCACTGCCCTCCAGTTCGTTCACGATTTCCAATTTGAACGTTTCGCCGAGATTTTTAAAAATTTTCCGTGCTTCGTCGGCCGAAACCATTTTCTTCTCGAATACATAATCGGCCTTGACGATCTTTTCCATTTCCTTCTCGATGGCTTCGAGATCCGCGTCGCTCAAAGGCTCCGGCAGCTGAATGTCGTAGTAAAACCCGCCCTCCACCGGCGGCCCGAACCCGAGCTTCGCCTGCGGGAATTTCTGCTTCACCGCCTGCGCCAGTACATGGGCACAACTGTGGCGGAGTTTGTCGAGGTCGGTGTATTGTTCAGTTAGTTTGGACATTTAAACTAAATTCTTCAGGGCCGTTACTTTCTTTTTTGCTTTTCCTGGACCTGCTGCACAGGCAGTTTCTTTGCTTCAGCTTCCGCTTTCATCTCCGCTGCGTTTTCCTTCTCAAGCGCCTTCAATTTGCTGTCATAATCCGCACGATACTGTACGCGTAGCTTGTGAACCTCTTTCATTTCCTTCATCTTTTCATCTGGGTTCATGAGCTTTTCATGAATCGCGCTCTCTTCTTCTTGGAGCTTTTCCATGTTCTTGGCGAATTCCTCTTGAATCGGCTTCTTCTTGATTTTGACTTCGTCCGTCTCTTCCGGTTCGTCGTTCGCAATCGCGTCCTCTTGCGGCGCAGGTGACTCTACGGTAGTCTGCTTCTCCTTTTCAGCCCACGCGGGAGAATGCGCGGCAAGCGTGAAAATTCCCACTAACGCAATCAACACCAAATATCCCTGCGCTTCCTTTTTCATGGCCCCTCCTTTGTTGTCCAACTCAATTCATTGAGCTCATATCAATTCAAAAACGTACTTTTGAGATCGTGTTTATCACATCCAGATTGACGACGCACTCTTTCGGCATGCCATCTCGTTTCAAAATATGGGTACGGCAGGACTCGAACCTGCGACCTTTTCCATGTCAAGGAAACGCTCTAACCAACTGAGCTACGCACCCCACAATATGAAACTCTTCAAGGAAACGTCCGCCATCAAATCGTCGGCGGACCCGTCCACAAATCTCGGCGCGCTCTTTGGACGGACCCGCCGAGCTTTGTGGCGGGAACTGAGCTAATTGCCCAAAACTTTCAAAAACTCTGCCGGGGGTGGGATTTGAACCCACACACCCCGAAGGATTCAGGATTTTAAGTCCTGTGCGTCTGCCATTCCGCCACCCCGGCATGGATCATTCCTCCCAGCCCAGCCCTTCGATTTCGATCAAAGAAATCGAGGCGCGAACCGGAGTCGCACCGGTGTACGCGGTTTTGCAGACCGCTGCCTAACTGCTCGGCCATCGCGCCAATCCTTCGACGCGCTCGCCTTCGGCTCGCTTGCTTGAGGATCATGCCGATTCGCGCGCGTCAATTCTGTCTGGATAAAATCTTCCCGGCTTGTCGCACCAAATATCCGGCCACGGCCCTTTTTCCCGCTCCCCCAAAACGCTTGAGGACACCCTCGCGGTCTATCGCAAACCCATGGACTATGCCCTCGCCGAAGGGCTTTATCCTCCGGCCAACCCGCTGGGCCAGAATCAAGTCC
>JAHFFL010000044.1 GCA_023247955.1 Candidatus Omnitrophota bacterium | reverse complement strand
TTCGACGTCACCGCCGCGATCTCCCGGACCGGGTGACGTACACCAGTGGAGGTCTCGCAAAGCGCCATCAGAACGGCCTTCGCGCGCGGATGCTCTTTCAGCGCCCTCTCCACCTCCGCCGGCGTAAAGGCCTCTCCCGACTCCTTTTCATAAGATTTGACTTCCGTGCCGTAAGCCGTCGCGATGTCCCGGTAGCGCTCTCCCCACTTTCCCGCGGAGAATGAAAGCACCGTGTCATTTTTAGACAAAAGATTGGTAATCGACGCCTCCATCGCGCCGGTGCCCGAAGAGGCGAACAGCATGACCGGATGCTTGGTCACAAACGCCTGACGCAGGCCGGCGTTGACGCGCTCCAGGACCGCTTGAAATTCTCGGGTACGGTGATGGATCATCGGAAGCGCGGTCTTCTCAAGCACCCTCGCCGGCACGTTGGTCGGGCCGGGGGTCAGCAGTAAATCCTCTTTCATTTTTTGAGCGCTCTCACGTTCGCGACCACCTCATCAACCAACCCGTAATTTTTCGCTTCTTCGGCGGACATGAAATAATCACGGTCGCAGTCCTTTTCTATCTTCTCGACGGGTTGTGCCGTATGTTTGGCGAGAATCTTGTTCAGCCGGTCTTTGAGCCCCTGGATTTCTCTGGCCTGGATATTGATGTCCGTGGCCACCCCCTGCACGCCTCCCCACGGCTGATGGATCATCACCCGCGAATTCGGCAGGGCATAGCGCTTGCCCTTCGTCCCCGCCGCTAAAAGCACGGCCCCCATGCTCGCGGCCTGGCCGATGCAATACGTGCAGACGTCCGGCTTCAGAAATTGTATCGTGTCATAAATCGCAAGCCCGCTCGTGATCGAACCGCCCGGCGAATTGATGTAGATATGGATGTCCTTTTCCTGGTCTTCCATCTGCAGAAACAAAAGCTGCGCGACCAAGAGATTGGCCACCGTGTCGTCAATCGGGGTGCCGATAAAAATCACGCGGTCCTTGAGAAGCCGCGAGTAAATATCATAGGCCCGTTCGGTACGACCCGTTTGCTCGATCACCATCGGAATCAGTATGCTCATGTCGGTGTCTCCCGTTTAGACTCGGATTTTATTTTCCTTCCTCGAATTTCGCGTTCGCAATCAGGAAGTCAACCGTTTTCGATTCCCTCATGCTTTCCCTCAGGTCGTCCTCAAAAAGACGCCGGACCTCTTCGAGCGGACGCTTGGATTCTTCGGCGAGCGCCAAAAGCTTTTTCTCAAGCTCAAACTCATCGGCCTCTATCTTCTCCTCATAGGCGATCTTCTGCAGGATAAAATAAAGCTTCACTTGCTCAAGCGCGCGCTCCCCGGCCTCCCGCTCCAGCGTTTCCTTCTGGGCTAGGAACTGCTGCTCGGCCATGCCTTTGCGCAGATATTCCCCGCGGGCCTGTTCTACGAGCCGTTCTTTTTGTTTTTCCACAAGCCCCTGCGGGAGCTCAAAGGAGGCCATCGAAAGAAGCTTTGAAAAAAGCTCAGTCCTCATTTTCGCGAGCGACTCCGAGTATTTGTAGCCGGCGATATCCTTGCGCACGGCATCTCTCAGCTCTTGCAGGGTCTCTTTCCCAAAACTCTTGGCGAAATCCTCGTCCAGCGCCGGAAATTTTTTCTCCTTGATCGCACGTACCCGGACCTTGTAATGCGGTTTCCCTTCCGAAGAAATTTCACGCAGTTCATCGATCCCGGCGCCGATTATCTTTTCGTAAAAGTCATCGCCCCCGGAGGGTTCCACGGAAAGTAAAACGCCTTTTTTGCCTGGACCATAGCTGCCGTCCTTCCATAGCTCAATGTCGGTCACGATAAAATCGCCCTTTTGAACGAGCCGCGGCTCAAGCAGCGGCACAAGATCCGCCCGGGAGTCCAAAAGCGTCTGCATGCCCTTCTCCGCGTCCTCATCGCTCACCTCGGTGGATTCTCTCTTTAAGCGAATCCCCTTATAACCCCGGAGAGAAAACTCAGGTCTTAGCTCAAACTCCGCCGTAAACGTCAGCGTCTTGCCGCGCTCCATCTTGATCTCGGAAATCGACGGCAGAGAAACAGGCGCGGCCTTTTGCTTGGCGATGGATTGGTGATAGGCCTCGGGGATCAGCGTTTTGAGCGCCTCCTCCTCCGCCTCTCTGGAATATTTCTTCTCGACGAGGTCGAGCGGGGCCTTGCCCTCGCGAAAACCCGGAAGGTGGGCGGATCGTTGAATGTCTCTCAAGACCTGCCGCAGACGGTCTTCGACCCTCTCCGGTTCCACTTCCACGGTCATGCGCGCTTTGCAACTGGTCATCTTCTTAAAATTCGACTTCATTCTTCTCCTTACGGCCGCGGACTTTGTGGTCTTTCACCCTTTCATGCAGACGCCCGAGCTGAAGCTGGAGATTTCCCAGACTCTTGTCAAACGCCGCGTACATGTCGGTGCTTTCTTCTTTGGCCTTGGTCCTCAAATTTTTTCCGAGCACCGTGATTTCCGAGATGTGGCGAAACTTTTCCACTTCAAAGATCACGTGCACCGACTCAAGTTTCAAATGGTATTTTTCAAGCCGCTGGATCTTACCGACCGCATAATCCGCCAAGGCCTGCGTGACGTGAAAATGACGGCCGCTAATATCAATTTCCATTTTTAATCCCCCGCGCACGAAGACAAACTGGCTCATCTTACCATAGACACGCTTACATAGTAAATTGCTCGCCGAGATAGATTTGTCGGGCCTCCTTGCTAGTCAAAAGTTCCCCTTTGGTGCCTGAAATAAGGATGCGTCCTTCGAACATGATATACGCGCGGTCGGTGATCGACAGCGTTTCCCTGACATTGTGGTCCGTGAGCAGGATACTAAGCCCCTTGCCCTTGAGTTCCTTGATCAGGTTTTGACAGTCATGCACCGCAATCGGGTCAATTCCCGAAAAGGGCTCGTCCAAAAGGATGCAAAGCGGGTGCGTCACGAGGGCGCGGGTGATCTCAAGCCTACGCCGTTCGCCGCCGGAAAGCGTGTAGGCCTTGGATTTTCTTAAATGCTTGATCCCCAGTTCGCTCAAAAGCTCCTCGAGCCGTCTCTCCCTTTCGGGTCGGGGGAGGTCCAGCGTCTCGAGAATCGCCATGATATTTTCTTCGACGGTGAGTTTTCTAAACACCGAGGGTTCCTGGGAAAGATACCCGATCCCCAGCTGCGCCCGCTTGTGCATCGGGTATTGACTCACGTCGCGGTGATCAAAAAGGATGGTGCCGTCGTCCGGTTTCACGATTCCGGTAACCATGTAAAATGTCGTGGTCTTTCCCGCGCCGTTGGGACCCAGGAGCCCGACAATCTCCCCGCGGCCTATCGTCAGGTCCACGCCGTTGACCACCGCGCGGCCGCCGTACGATTTCTTGAGGGATTTAGTTTCCAGTAGGGGCATGGAGCAATTCCGCGCTTCCTTGATGCAGCGTGATTTCGGGACTTCCCTCCAGCTTCACGGAACCCGTCGCCGGAAGATAAGTGGCGCGTTCGGCCCGTGTCGTGTCACTGCCACGGTCTATCACTACATCACCGATCGCAATGATCTCCTTGGTCTTTTTCTGTTCGGGATCAAAGTAAACATCCATGCGGTTCGACGTCAGCGTGCCTTTGCTGTCGGTCACCGTGACATGCCGAAAAAAAACCATCCGGTTTTCGTTGTAGAATATCTTCATCGGCCCCAGGCAGGTGAGTCGAGTCCCCGGTTGAATGTCCATCTCGACCTCGCGGTTGATCTGGACAAAACTCTCATGCAGTCGCCCATAGGCACCCTTACCCTTGATATGGGTGTCGTCGCGCGTCACAAAAACGGGGGAATTGGTCCTGAGCAGCCCTTTGTCCTGAGTCCATGTGACATGGTCCGTCTTGATGATCGTGTCGTTCTTCAGTTTAAGCGTCACGTTGTCCTCGAGGAAAACCGTGTCGCCGAGATCAATCTTGGCCGTATCCCCTTCAAGGTTCCAGAATTTCTGCCCTTTGTCGTCAAAACCCGTGAGACTGAATTTCTGAAGTTTTTGGTCGTGGCTGGACCGGATGATCTCCTCTCGTGATTCCCCTCTGGAATTTTTAAGGCGGGCGGACGAGCGGACATGCAGGAATAAAAAAAGAACGGCCGAGAATAAAATCAGCAAAACCAAAATAAAGGGGAAGCGGTCTTTTCTCAGCATCTCATTCCTGGGAAGTATAGGGTTTAACAAGCGCATCCCAGCGGCCCTGGGTCTTGAGCAACAAGTCGGAAATCTCCCGGGCGGCGCCGCGCCCACCTTCCTTTTCGGTCACGTAATGAGCGATCTCTTTCACGGCCGGGGCAGCGTTCTGCACCGCGACGGCCAGGCCCGCCTTCACAAGCGCCGGGATATCCACAAGGTCGTCGCCGACAAAACACGCCTCGTCCGCCGCAATCTTGAATTTTCTCAAAAGCTTGTCGAACCCCCCGCGCTTGTCGCTCACGTTCTGATAGAGCCGGGTCACGTCCGTCTCCCGCGCGCGTTTCTGGTTGATGCGCGATTTGCGCGAGCTGACCATCGCGGTTTTGAATCCGGCTCGGCGCAAAAGCACCAGGCCCAAACCGTCCTGCGCGTCAAAAAACTTGAGTTCGTCGCCGTAATTCCCGAGGACGATGCGTCCGTCGGTCAGGACCCCGTCGATATCGAAGATGACCGCCTTGATCTTCAGGATCCTCTGCCTAACGTCTTCTGAAATCATAAGTTTTGCCTGACTACTGTCTGCTGACTACTTCTTTCAAACAATCCCCGCTTTCAAAATATCCTGGACGTCCAAATAGCCCACGGGCCTGGCTTTCAAATCGACCACTGGGACTTCATCGATCTTTTTGTTGCGCAACAACTCCAAGGCCTCGGCCGCGAGTTTGCCCGCGGTGATCGTGACCGGATTTTTCGTCATCACGTCCCGCACCGGCGTTCGCAAAAGATCGCGCCCTCCCTTGAGATGCCGCCTCAAATCCCCGTCGGTGAATATCCCGACCAGACGGCCCTTCGCGTTGACGACAGTCGCCGAACCCGCCCGGGAACTCGTGATCCGGTACAAGACCTCCTCGACCTCCATGAACTCGGAGACGATGGGATTTTCCCTGCCGGTCCTCATGATGTCGGATACCCGGAGCAACAATTTCCTGCCGAGATTCCCTCCCGGATGATAAAAAGCAAAATCTTCGGCCTTGAATCCTTTTTTCTCCAAAAGCGTGACCGCCAGCGCGTCGCCCATCGCGAGCATCGCGGTCGTCGAGGCCGTCGGCGTGAGGTTTAAAGGACAGGCCTCTTTCTTCACCCGCACGTCGAGCACCACGTCGCTGTGCGTCGCCAGCGGCGACTTCGGGTTTCCGGTGATCGAGATCAGCTTCGCCCCGATTTTTTTCACGACCGGCAGAAGCTTCACGATCTCCTCGGTATGGCCGCTGTTCGACAACGCAATGACGACATCTTCTTTCATCACGCGTCCCAGATCGCCATGCAAGGCCTCGGCAGGATGCAAAAAAAGTGACGGTGTGCCGGTGGAGGACAGCGTTGCCGAAATTTTTTGGGCGATAAAACCGGGCTTGCCGAGCCCCGTCAGGACCGCGCGGCCCTTGCAGTTCATGATCAGTGCGCAGGCCTTTTCAAAATTTCCGTCAATCCGAGACATCAAAAAAGACAGGGCATCCCGTTCTATCGCGATGACCCGCCTTGCGATTTGATTTCCCTTAGGCAACACGGTTCACCACCCGGCTGATGCCCAAAAGCCCCTCGAGAAGTTTTTCCAAATCCCTCAAAACCACCATGTTGGGACCGTCGCTCGGCGCACGGTCCGGGTCCTCGTGTACTTCCATAAAAACACCGTCGCAACCGGCCGCGACGGCGGCACGCGCGAGTATCGGCACAAAACGTCGGTCCCCGCCGGAGCTTTTGCCTCTCCCTCCGGGCTGTTGCACCGAATGGGTCGCGTCGAAGATCACCGGAAACCCGAATGTCTTCATGATCGGAATGGACCGGAAATCATTCACCAGCGCGTTGTACCCGAAAAAAGTCCCGCGCTCGGTCAACAGGACCTTTTTATTCCCCGTGGAAAGGATTTTCTCGACGACATTCCGCATCTCCCAAGGCGAGAGAAACTGTCCTTTTTTGACGTTCACGGCCTTTCCGGTCCCTCCGGCAGCGAGCAAAAGATCCGTTTGCCGGCAAAGAAACGCGGGGATTTGCAGCACATCCGCGACACTTGCCGCGCTTTCGACTTCCGCGGCGCTGTGCACATCCGTCAAAATAGCCAAGCCGGTGTCCCCTTTCACGCGCCGCAGCGCCGCAAGACCCTGCTCCAAACCAAGCCCTCTGAAAGAATCCAGAGAACTGCGATTGGCCTTGTCATAACTTGATTTATAAATGAAAGGGATCCCCAATTTCCTGGAAATCTTTTGAATGGCCTTGGCATGCCGCAGCGCGCTCTTTTCATTCTCCACCACACAGGGTCCCGCAATGAGCACCAGTGGATTTCCGCCGCCGACGGGAATATTTCCAATACGGACAAGACGGGCTCTCGCTTTCGTTTCGGATTTCGTGCTTCGAACTTCGGATCGGCTCTTCATTCTATCTGGTGCGCCAAAGACGCTTTGATGAAATCCCTGAACAGCGGGTGCGCCTGATCGGGTTTGGATTTGAATTCCGGATGGAACTGACAGCCAACAAACCACGGATGGTCCACGAGCTCGACGATCTCCACCAGCCGCCCGTTGGGACTGGTGCCGGAGACCACCAAGCCGCTCGTTTCCATTTTTACTTTGTACTTGTTGTTGAACTCATACCGGTGCCGGTGTCTCTCATGGATAAATTCTTTCCCGTAGGCCTTGTAGGTCTTGGTCCCTCTCTTGATCTGGCAAGGATAAGAACCGAGCCGCATGGTCCCTCCCAGGTCCTTGACGCGCCTTTGCTCTTCCAGCAGACTGATCACCGGAAACGGCGTCGTCTTATTGAACTCGGTCGAGTTGGCCCGGTTTAAACCGCAGACGTTCCGCGAAAACTCGATCACCGCGCACTGCATTCCCAAACACACTCCAAAAAAAGGCATTTTGTTTTCACGCGCGACCTTGATCGCCCTGATTTTTCCCTCGACCCCCCGGTCGCCGAAACCGCCAGGCACGAGCACGCCGTTTATTCCCTTTAGATATTTCTCGGCGCCGTGGGCCATCACATCTTCGGCGTCTACTTTCTTAATTACGACCTTCGCGTCATTGGCGATACCGCCATGCTTAAGCGCCTCATAAATCGATTTGTAGGCGTCCTGAAGATCCATGTATTTCCCGACAACACCGATCACCGCCTGCTTGGAAGGGCTTAAGACCTTGTCCACCACGTCGGTCTTCCACGCTTTGAGACGCGCGTCACCGCTATCGCAGTTGAGCTTGAGAAGCCGCACGATGAGGGTGTCCAGCCCCTCGTCTTTGAGCGCGAGCGGCACTTCATAGATGTCTTGCACGTCCAACGCCTGGATGACCTGCTCCGGCTCCACGTTGCAAAAAAGCGCGATCTTTTCTTTGACTTCCCTGGATAGTTTCTTTTCGGTGCGGCACATCAGGATATCCGGTTGTATACCGATCTCGCGCATCTTGCCGACGCTGTGCTGGGTCGGTTTGGTCTTGATCTCATCGGCTACGCGAATAAACGGAATCAGCGTCAGATGGATGTTGAGCGCGTTCTCGCGGCCGATGTCCTGGCGGAATTGCCTGATTGCTTCGAGAAAAGGGAGACTCTCGATGTCGCCGACGGTGCCGCCGATTTCGCAGATCACGACATCCACGGATCTGTTGTGCGTAACACCGCGTATCGCGGCCTTGATCTCATCAGTGATGTGCGGAACCACCTGTACCGTGGCGCCGAGATAATCCCCGCGACGCTCTTTGGTGATCACGGAATAATAGATCTTGCCGGTCGTTACGTTGTTGGTTTTCGAAAGTTCGGCG
>JAHFFL010000043.1 GCA_023247955.1 Candidatus Omnitrophota bacterium | reverse complement strand
TCGCGGCTGCGGATCACGCCGGAGCGCGGCCGCATCTCATCGCGAAACTTCGTTTGGACCTGGTAAAACGTAACCGGCAACTGCTTGTAAGAGCGTATCTCACGGCGCACGAGATCCGTGATAATCTCCTCGTGCGTGGGGCCCAGCACGTTTTCCTTGCCGTGTCTATCTTTGAAACGGACCATGTCCTCGCCGAGGATTTCCAGGCGTCCGGATTCCTTCCAGATCTCCGCCGGATGAATAGCCGGCAAAAGCAATTCGAGCGCGCCGGCCCCGTCCATTGCTTCACGGACAATCTGCTCGGCTTTTTTTAGCGCTCGTAGGCCCAGCGGAAGGTAGCTGTAGGTGCCGCTCGCAAGTTTGCGGATGAGGCCTGCGCGCAGCATGAGCCGATGGCTCTTGATCTGCGCTTCCTGCGGCGTCTCTTTGAGCGTCGGGATAAAATACTGGGTCCAGCGCATTCTCTTACCTCTTAAAAAATCGCACAACGTTGTCCACGATCGCGAAACGGTGGATGTCCTGGAAGATCACGAACGCCATCATCGCCAAAAGCAGCGCAAGCCCCACCTGCGTCATTCTTTCCTTCGCGGATTCTTTGAGCGGCGAACCCTTGATCTTCTCGATCAGGATAAACAGCACGTGGCCGCCGTCCAGCACCGGGATAGGCAAAAGATTCAGCACGAAAAGACTCACACTGAGAGACGCCATAAAATAAAGCAGGTAGACCACGCCCATTTGCGCAGCCTCGCGCGTCATGAAGAAAATTCCTATCGGTCCCGTCATCGAATCTTTGAAAGGAACCGCCCCCGTGACAACCAGCCCTAGCGATGTGAAAATCATTCCTGTCATCACCCAGACCTTCTCGGCCGCCAGCACCAGCGCCCGGGGCAAAGAGCTCTTCACGTACACCATCTCGCTCGAAGGCGCTATCCCGATGAACGAGGTCCTGTTTTTTCTCCCAAAAATATCCCGCGACTCTTTCACGAGCGGCGACACCGTTACCTCGCGGTTTTGAGACGTGCGCTCCACCAAAAAAATAACCGGTTGATCGTTGCGATGAACCTCGTCCAGGATGTCTTCCCAGAACCGTACGTTTTTTCCGTTGACCTGGAGTACCGTATCGCCTTCCGCGAGCCCCGCGCGCTGCGCCGGGGCCCCTTCAAGCACCTTACCGATTTTGTTCGTCAGCGTCGGCTGTCCGATCAAAAAAATCGTCGAAAAAAGCACGAATGCCAAAAACGCGTTCATCAGCGGCCCGGCGAACACCACGAGAAACCTCTGAACGAGGGGCTTTGAATTAAACTCCCATGCATAGCCGCGGGCTTCTTCGGGATTTTCGCCGGCCAGCTTTACAAAGCCCCCGAACGGGTAAAGCGCGAAACAAAACTCCGTGCCCCAAAATCTCCTGCCGAAAAGCACCGGGCCGAACCCGATCGAAAACTTTTCGACGCGTATCCCCACAAGCCGCGCGACGATGAAATGTCCGAACTCATGCACCACGACGAGGACGCTGAGGACAAATATAAAAACGAAGGCGCTTTTCATCACGGCCCTTCTATTGACTCAGGCATAGTCTTCTGGTTTCTTCTACGGCCCACTCGTGAATCGACTGGATCTGGCCGAGGTCCGGGTTCAGTGCGCGGTGGTGGCGGGAAAGTACCTGCTCGATAATCTTCGGGATTTGAATGAAACGAATTTTGCCGTCGAGATAGGCGCCCACGGCCGTCTCGTCAGCGGCGCTCAAGACGCAGGGCGCACTGCCGGCCTGCTTGGCCGCCTCGTAGGCGATGTCCAGGCATGGAAATTTCCCGCGGTCGGGCATTGAAAAACTGAGCGTCTTGAAGGACGACCAGTCGATTTTCATTTCCGGGGAAGACAGCCGCTTCGGAAACGACAGCGCGTACTGAATCGGGAGCCGCATGTCAGTCACGCCAAGTTGCGCCAGCACGGCCCCGTCGGTAAATTCCACCATCGAATGAATCAACGCCTCCGGGTGAATCAACACCTCTACCTTTTCCACCGGCAACCCGAAAAGCCAGGAGGCCTCAATCAGCTCAAGCCCCTTGTTCATCAGCGTTGCCGAATCTACCGATATCTTTTTTCCCATTTTCCATTTCGGGTGATTGATGACCGTCTCCTTGGAAAGACGCCCGAAGCGGCGCTTTGGAATTTCCCTCAAAGGACCTCCGGAACCCGTGAGGATGAGCCGCGAAACGCCCTCCAGCAAGTGCCCCTGAAGGCACTGGAAGATCGCGCTGTGTTCGCTGTCCACGGGGATAAGCGACGCCTTGAGATTTTCCTTGAGCTCGGACATCACCAGCGCCCCCGCAATCACGAGAATCTCCTTGTTCGCAAGCGCCACTTTCCTACCCGCGCGTATCGCCCCAATCACCGAAAGGAGCGCGCTGGTGCCGCTGGTCGCGGCGACCAGGATATCGGAATTTAGAAATGACGAAAAAGCATGCAGGCCGTCTTTGGCTGTAAAAGTCCGGATGCGGCGGCCGAACTTTTTGGAAACGACGGATGCGGCGGATTCTTCGCGCAGATAAACGGCCTTAGGCGAAAACTCCTCGGCCTGTCGCACGAGGGCGTCAAGCTTGGCGCCGGCGGCCAGTCCCGCAACCTGAAAACGGCCGGGGTGAGCCCGGATCACGTCGAGCGTGTTCAGCCCAACGGAACCGGTGGACCCCAAGATGGTGACGGTTTCTTTCACGGTTGTCCCGCTCATAAATAAATTTTTAAATGAAAATAAAAAATCGGCGCCGTAAACAGAATGCTGTCCACCGCGTCCAAGATCCCGCCCATCCCGGGCAGTAGCTCGCCGGAATCCTTGGAGTTACAAAACCGTTTCATCAGGGATTCCGATAAATCACCGATCTGCCCCACAAGACCCAGGATAAATCCCAGCGACGCCAGGTGCGCCGGGCCGAAATAAATCGGCAGGTACGGCCCCAACCCCACGGACACGAGCACGCTTGCCAAAAGCCCGCCCGCGGCGCCCTCCACGGATTTTTTAGGGCTGATGTGCGGCACCAGGCTATGGCGGCCAAACAGCGAGCCGATCGAATAAGCGCCGATATCGTCGGCCTTCGTGACCGCCAGGAGATAGGCCGCCCAAATCATGCCGTCCGGCAAAAAACGTATCTTAATCAAAAAGCTAAGAAACCAGCTGACATACAGAATGCCGAACAGCGTCAGCGAAATCCCGACCAGCGCCTGTGGATTATGTTTTCTGAAAAATTGCAGCACAAAAAGCGACAGGCATCCGAAAACCAGAAACAGCACCTCTCCCGACTCCGTGACGCCGAATTCCAGCGTTACGACCAACGGGATCATCACGCCCATCGCGATCCCAAAGACCCGGTATACCGGGATGTCGGCGTTTTTGAGTAGACTTAAGAATTCGTACAACGCCAGCGCGATAAAGAGAGTCACCTGCAGGCAAAAATACACGGGCGACATCCAAAAAAGCGTGCCCGCCGTCGCGCCGACAAGGACCACGCTGGTCAAGATCCTCCTCAACAAACGCGGGCTCACCCCTTGACATCCCCGAAGCGGCGCTCCCGGCGCTGGTATTCTCGGATCGCTTTTTTGAAATCTTCTTTTTTAAAATCAGGCCAGTATTTTTTCGTGATGTAAATCTCCGCGTAGGACAGCTGCCACAAAAGAAAGTTGCTCAGCCGCATCTCGCCGCTCGTGCGTATCAGAAAGTCCGGGTCCGGCAGTCCCCGGGTGTAAAGATATTCGGAAAAAAGCTCTTCGGTCAAAAATCCGTTGCCGCCGAACCGTCCGGGATTTTCTTTGACCTCCGCCAGCAAACAGCCCACGGCGTCGAGGATCTCGGTGCGGGCGCCGTAGTTGAGCGCAATATTGAGAATCAGCCGGTCATTGCCCCGGGTTGCTTCCACGGCCTGTCTTACCTTGTCCAGCGTCTTGGCGGGAAGCGCCTCGATACGCCCTATCGTCATCAAGCGCACGCCTTCCTTCTTCAGTCGATGAATCTCTTTGTGGATAAAAAAATCAAGCAGATCCATTAAGACATCAATTTCTTCTTTTGGGCGTTTCCAATTTTCCTGGCTAAACGCATAGAGCGTCAAAATAGGCAGTCCCAATTCCAGCGAAGCCTTGACGATTTCCCGCACCGTCTCTACTCCCGCTTTGTGACCAGCTACGCGGGGCAGGCCACGCTCTTTGGCCCACCGCCCGTTTCCATCCATGATAATCGCAATGTGCCGGGGCAAGGTATTTTTCATCTGCGGATGGGGAGACGCACGGTCTGGTTTTCGTGGGAACCAACGGATAAAATGGAAATGGGCGCCGATGACAGCGCGGAAAGCCGCTTCAGATACCGCTTGGCGTTGAGCGGTAAAGCGGAAAAAACTTTTACCTGGCTGGTATCTTTCAGCCAGCCCGGATGCTCCTCGTAAACCGGAGTTCCTTCTTTTAAGACAGTCAGTGACGCCGGGAAATTTTTATATGTTTTTCCCCGATACCGGTAACCGGTGCAAATCTTGATCTTTTCGAGATCGTCCAGTACATCAAGCTTGGTCACCGCGATCTCATCGATACCGTTCACGAGGCACGAGTACCTCACCAGCACCGCGTCAAACCACCCACAGCGACGGGGACGTCCCGTTGTCGCTCCGAATTCCTTGCCCTTTTGACGAATCTTATCCATCAAACGCTCATTAAACTCTGTCGGAAAAGGCCCCTCGCCCACGCGCGTGGTATAGGCCTTGACGACGCCTATCACGCGGTGAATTGCGGTGGGCGGGACGCCGGCGCCGACGCAGGCGCCTCCGGCAATCACGTAGCTGGAGGTCACAAACGGATAAGTGCCGTGGTCCACGTCCAAATGCGTGCCCTGCGCACCCTCAAAGAGAACGGCCTTTTTCGCTCGCATCGCTTCGTTCAAAAGAAGCGCTGTGTCCACCGCGAACGGCTTTATCTTTTTGGCATAACCCAGATATTCGTCGCAGATGTCCTGAAACGAAAACCCGCGGACGCAGTAGATCTTTTTGAAAATCTCATTTTTCTCCCGCAGACTCTTTTGGAGTTTTTCCCGAAAAAGCGGCCCGTCAAAGAGATCGACGACGCGTATGCCGGACCGCAGCGCCTTGTCGCTGTAGCTCGGGCCTATGCCGCGGCCCGTCGTGCCGATACGGATAAAACCCTTTTTCTCTTCCCTCAAGCGGTCGTAGATCCGGTGATACGGAAGTATCAGGTGGGCCCGTTCGCTGATAAAAAGGCGGCCGCGTATCGACACTCCTTTTTTTCGAAGCGCCTCGATTTCCTCAAGCAGGGCCTTGGGGTCCACGACGACCCCGTTTCCGACCACGCAGCGCACCTTCGGATGAAAAATCCCTGAGGGGATCAGATGGAGGACAAACTGGCCGTTTTTTTTGACGACCGTATGCCCCGCGTTATTGCCGCCCTGGTAACGGACGACATAATCCACCTCGCGGGACAGGATGTCGATAATCTTGCCTTTGCCTTCGTCGCCCCACTGGGCGCCGACCACCACCGTATTCATTTACAACCTGATCAATTTCGCGTCCAGGATGTTTTTCGCCTTCTTGATCTCGGCGATCAAACTCTCGGACAAAGCGCTGTCAATCTTCAAAAGGGTCTTGGCTTCCCCGCCAAGCTTATCGCGTCCTAAAGTCATCCCGGCAATGTTGATCTTGTTGTTTCCCAGAAGCGTGCCGATTTGGCCGACGATCCCCGGGACGTCACGGTTTGAAATAAGCAGCATGTACCCCTCGGGCACCGCCTCTACGTTGAAATTATCTATCTTCACGATTCGGGCGTCTTCGGGCGTAAACACCGTCCCGGCCACGCTGTTTTTTCTTTTGTCCGTCTTGATTTCCACCTGAATCAGATTGGAATAACTGGCGGCCGTCGACGATTTGGACTCGAGAATCTTGATCCCGCGCTCCTTGGCCAAAAGCGGGGCGTTCACGTAATTGACGGTTTCCGCGAGAATGGGGGAAAGAAGCCCTTTGATGACGGACACCGTGATCGGAGTGGTCGCCAGCTCCGCGACCCTTCCCGAATACTGGATATCCACCTGCAGGATCTGTCCCTCCATCAACTGAGCCTGCAAGGCACCCAGTTTCTCTGCCAGCCGCAAATACGGGCTGATCTGCTCCAGGACTTCGGGATCGACAGACGGTAGGTTCACCGCGTTTTTGGTCCCTTTGCCCTGAAAAAAATCGATAATGCTCTGTACGACGTCGACCGCGACCGCGATCTGCGCCTCTTCGGTGGAGGCCCCGAGATGTGGCGTCGCCACGACAGCAGGTTTACGTACCAGCGTCAAATCTTTAAGCGGCTCTTCCTCAAAAACATCCAGTGCCACGCCCGCTATCCTTCCGGAATCCAGCGCTTTCGCGAGCGCGGCTTCATCGATCAGCCCCCCGCGGGCGCAGTTGGCAATACGGATGGTTTTCTTCATCTTCGCGATTTCTTTTTCGCCGATCATGTGGCGGTTGTCGGCGCCCAGCGGCATATGAAGCGTCAGGAAATCCGATTGTTTCAAAAGATCGTTAAAACTCACGATTTCCACGCCGATCTGGCTCGCCCTTTCCACGCTCAAAAAAGGATCGTAGGCGATTACGCGCATCCCAAAGACTTGGGCGCGCTTGGCGACCTCGGTGCCGATACGCCCGAGCCCGATCACGCCGAGGGTTTTTTCGTACATCTCCACACCCGTGAATTTCTTGCGCTCCCATTCCCCTCGCTTGATGGATTCGTTGGCCTGCGGGATGTTTCGCGCCATCGCCATCAGCAGACTAAAGGTGTGTTCGGCGGCGGAAATGGTGTTGCCGCCCGGCGTGTTGATCACGACGATGCCCCGCTTGGAGGCCGCTTCCACATCCACGTTGTCAAGACCTACGCCGGCACGGCCGATGGCCTTAAGCTTCTTGGCGGCCGCGATGATCTCCTTGGTGATCTGGGTGCCCGAGCGCACGACGCAAGCGTCGACATCGGTAATTTCCTTCTTGAGTTCGGTAACCGGCAGCTTGGTCTTCACGATCACCTGCAGATTTTTTTCGCGGCGGAAAAGCGCAAGACCTTCTTCCGCGAGATCGTCGCAGACAAGTATTTTGATCGATTCTTTCTTGGCTAAAGTGGCGGTGGTCATTCGAGGTTCACTCCGTGACCGGCAGCGTGCGCCGTGCCTTAAAACCGACTTTTCCCATCGCGCTGCAAAACGCTTCAAACCCGCGCCGCGCGTCGTTTGTCGTGCAGGCCGCCCCCATGTGGGCAAACCGGACAATCTTCCCGTGAAGCTCCCCCTGACCATCCGCCATCACCACATGATGCGTGTCCCTCATGATTTTAATCACGTCTCCCGAGACGATTCCTTCCGGCATCCGCACCGCGGTGAGCGCATCCGACGGGGCCTTCGCCAAAAGCGGAAGACCCAGCGAGGTCATTTGCTCGCGGGCCCAGCGGGCGACCTCGGCGTGGCGCCTCCATATATTCTCCACGCCTTCGGCGAGGATCATCGCAAGCGCTTCGTCCAGCCCGCGGATAAGCCCCACGGCCGGCGTAAATGGCGTGTCGTTTTTCTTGATCATCTTAATCGTTTCGCTGAAATTGAAGTAATATTTGGGCAGATCCGATTGGGCGATGGCGGCTTGCGCCCGCTCGTTCACGGCCACAAAACTCAGGCCCGGCGGCAACATGAACCCCTTCTGGCTTCCACAGACCACGACATCCACGCCCCACTCGTCCATCTTGAGCGGATCGCAGAGAAGCCCGCTGACCGCGTCCACAAAAAGCAAAGCGCCCGACTTCGACGTCACCGCCGCGATCTCCCGGACCGGGTGCCGCACGCCAGTGGAGGTCTCGCAAAGCGTGATCAGAACGGCCTTCGCGCGCGGGTGCTCTTTCAGCGCCCTCTCCACCTCCGCCGGCGTAAAGGCCTCTCCCGACTCCTTTTCATAAGATTTGACTTCCGTGCCGTAAGCCGTCGCGATGTCCCGGTAGCGCTCTCCCCACTT
>JAHFFL010000042.1 GCA_023247955.1 Candidatus Omnitrophota bacterium | reverse complement strand
TATTTAACGGAGGAGCTCAAGGATCTCCCTGCGATTTTACCATCCGGTGGGCGGCACGGGCGACGAATTTTCTCGGAAGAAAGCGCCCAAAAAACTGGGCGGTACGGTTCGGAAAACCGGCGATCGACAGCGGTTTCCCGTCTTTAAGCGCGCGCAGTCCGCACTCGGCGACGCGGCGCGGATCCATCATGACTTTTCGCATTATTTTCGAGGGGGAAAAATCTTTTCCGAAAAACGGTGTCTCGGTGGGACCTGGGCAGAGACAGCTTACCCTTACCCCAGTGCCGCGCAGTTCTTCACTAAGCGCCTCCGAGAAATGGATCACATAGGCCTTGGTCGCGGCATACACGGCCTCTGTCGGCACCGCTTGAAAACCGGCCGTCGAGGCCACGTTCAGGATCCAGCCGCCGGACCTTTTGACCATAGGCCCCAGAAAAAGAAAAGTAAGCGCCGTAAGCGACCGGACATGAAGGTCGATCATCGCGAGGGATTTTCCAAGATCAGCGGAATGAAATTCGCCCAAAGTGCCAAAGCCGGCGTTGTTGATTAGAATATCCGCCTCCATCCCGCGGCGGCGGATCTCTTCAAATAATTCCCTCGGCGCGCCATCGACGGCCAGGTCTTTTGAGATCACCGTGATGTTCGCGGCCTTGCCGGCTCTCAATAAAGCCGCCGTCTTCTCAAGCTTCGCCGCGTCTCTGGCCACCAACACAAGGTCCGCGCCCTCTTGGGCTAGAAGCTTGGCAAGCTCAAGACCAATGCCGCTTGAGGCGCCGGTAACTACTGCAATTTTTTGTTTGAACACGCTCATAGGAATGGACTAACGTCTTGGGCGGCGGTGGTAGTTCCCTTGGGGATGCCTTGAAAACGGCCGGAAATGGGCCTTGGGGGCCGGATGGGGATGGGCCTTTTTATAATTGAAATCGGGAAGCGTGATGCGCGGCAGCCGTTGATTAATGACGCGCTCTATCTCCCGTATCATTTCCTCCTCGTCCGGCGCGACGAGACTAAAGGCATCGCCGGTGGCTTCGGCGCGGGCGGTTCTTCCGATGCGGTGGATATAGTCTTCGGGCGTTTGCGGCACGTCAAAATTGATCACATGGGAAATGTCCTTCACGTCTATCCCTCGCGCCGCGACGTCGGTGGCCACAAGGACGGGACTTCTCCCACGCTTGAATTGCTCAAGCGCCCGCAGCCGCTGCCCCTGGCTCCGGTCCCCGTGAATCAAAGATATCCGCAGACCCGCCCGTTCGAGCGTCTGGGCAAGCTTCTCAGCGCGGGATTTGGTCCGTGTGAAAACAAGGACTGATGACATCTTGACGTCGTTTAAAAGTCTCAAAAGAAGCTCGCTCTTTTGATGAAACGGGACCGGATAAACCGCATGGCGTATGCCGGTCGGCGGCGAGGTCTTGAACCCGATTTGCACGCGCACCGGGTCGTGGCAAACCTTGTTCGTCAGCTTCATGATCTCATCGGGCATCGTCGCGGAGAAAATAAGACTTTGGCGCTTCGGAGGCAAAAGGGAAACAATGCGCTGGATATCCGGCAAAAAACCCATGTCCATCATGCGGTCCGCCTCGTCCAGGACAAAGATCTCAAGCGCTCCAAAATCGATGCGGCCGGAATACACGTGGTCCAAGAGCCGGCCCGGCGTGGCCGAGACGATGTCCAGCCCGTGCGACAGGGCGCGGATTTGGGGTTCCATCGGGACCCCGCCGAAAATCGCGTGGCCTTTGAGCGGCACGTAGCGCGAAAGCATTTTCAGATGGTCCATGGACTGCAGCGCCAGCTCACGCGTAGGCGCCAGAATCAGGGCACGGATCCCCTTTTTCTTTCTTTCCGAAAGCAGCAGATGAAGAATAGGCAGCACAAACGCCGCGGTCTTGCCGGTGCCGGTCTGCGCGGTCGCGATGATGTCGCGGCGCGCGAGGATATGCGGAATGCTCTCCGCTTGCACCGGCGTCGGGCGCAGAAAACCTAAATCGTGAATTCCTTTGAGTAAATCCGGATGAAGCCCTAACTTGTCAAATGACATACCTGCTCCCTTTAAAGTGCGAAATTTTACGCAAGAATAAAAAATTGCGGGTTAAAACCGTTTGGGCGAAGATGGACTCGAACCATCGACCTTCTGAATGTAAATCAGACGCTCTAACCTCCGCCACAAATCATGTCGGGTCCGTCCAAAAAGCGCAGCGTAATTTTATGGGCAGTGTAGGATTCGAACCTACGACCCCCTCCGTGTAAAGGAGATACTCTAACCAGCTGAGCTAACTGCCCAAAACGCCGATCACGATTTGTGGACAGGTCCGCCGCGCTTTTTGGCGGAAACTGAGCTATTCGCCCGGATTCAAACTCAGCGGACCTGCCGTGGTTGTATAGCGGGAAATAAAACCGGACACTCCTCCGAAACTTTAGCCGTTCTTATGAGCTCGTGGCCCCGGGCCGCCGGCTCTGTGCTCTCCGCCCTGACCTTTGCCGCGTCCCTCGCCCTTGCCGTAGTCACGCACCCCATGATCGTGGTGGGCGTGGTCATGCCTATCTTCCATCTTATCCTTACGATCTTCATGATGGTCGCGCACGTTTTCGCGGTGGTCGTGGCGGTCCTCCATTTTGTCCCAATGGTCTTCGCGATGGTCACGGACATCTTCCCGATGATCCCGGATGTCTTCCCTACGGTCGTGCATCTCTTCTCGGTGGTCACGAATATCCTCCCGGCGGTCAGCGGCCGGTCCAGGCGGAGGAGGACTTGTCTCACCGCTGATTTCGGCGGCGCCTTCCCCATAATCCTCCGCACGATCCTCATGCCCGGCAATCTTTGCGGCAAGCCGCGGGTGATTTTTCAAAAACTGCTGATAACGCTCGGGGTTGTGTTCTTTCATCCATAAAAGTTTCTCTTTTTTGTGCGCCATCACTTCGCGGGGCTGACCCGGATTTCCCTGTTGCTCCCCCATCCCTTCGGGACGGTCATGCTTGACTTCCTTAAGATGCTCAAGATTCTGTCTTTCCTCGACATTCCGCATGCCCCCATCGGGCCCGGCATAAACAAGCGGTAGGGTCAACCCACAAAAATAAAATACCCCAATCCCCGACAAAACACCGTAAGCAACTTTCCTAGCTACTCGACTCATTGTTTTCCTCCTCACCTACAAAATCTCCCGTCAGTATAGCAGATCGGTCGAAATTAACAATCTTTACGCGTTGGCTTGGGGAGTGCGTTGATTTCGGAGGCGAGAATAAAATCGTTTTCGGACAGTCCGTGGATCGCATGCGTGGACAGCTCTATCGAAAGCGCGCGATACCCCGTCAAATGGATATCGGGGTGGTGGTTTTCCCGCTCGGCGATTTCGGCGATTTGATTGATGAGCCGAACCGCCGCTCCAAAATCCTTCATGAGGTACTCTGCGCGTATCGACTTCGCGTCCGGGGCCAATTCCCATCCGGAAATTTCGCAGAGGCGCTGCCTCGCCTTTTTTTCAGAGAACGGCGCCGTACCGCTCCCACAAGGCCTGCATTTTCCCATAAAATCCCCTCTACTTGAAAATAACCAAGCTTGAGGTGTACCCGTGCACGTAATTTTTCTGGCCGACTGGGCCGATCTCCCCGTTCGCGAAAAATCCGGTAAGCGGCAATGGCCCCTTTATGCCTTGAATCAGATGAACGTCATGATGGGGATGACCGTAAAAATTTTTTCCGCGGCCGCAACAGCTGACGAGCACACCGCCGCAGGCGCTGCCGCCCGGATTTTTCATCCCTTCGAGCATGACCCTCAGGTCCTCGGAGGAAGTCCCTGAATCCCGGATTTGAAACTGCAAAGTCTGTCCGACCTTCAGGACTGCGCCGACCATCAGGGACCCGCTGTCAGGGTCAAAACCCATGATATTCCGGATCAAGAAATCCCCGCGATGAAAACTTGTCTTCTGCTCGCTCATCGCCAACCCCACCGAAAGCGACTGCTCCGCCAAGGTCCTGTCCTTTGCCGGTAGACCCTCCAACACATCACGCACCACTTCAAGCGCCGACCGGCCCGCAAGCTCATAAAGCACGTTCTGCTCGGCCTTGGTGATCACATAGGGCTTGTCAATGGGTCGGCATCCCTGGGACACGGCCACGTCAAATTCAATGTCCCCGACAAGCGCCACGCCTATCGCGCCTTCCTTATAGACTTGGCCGTTCAAATAGAGCCAGTTGGGCACGTTCATGACCGCGCCGCTGGCGAGCCCTCCAACTACCGGCGAGCCCTTGTACCCCTCGTTAAAACCGTGCAAAAGCGCGGTGACATCGGCTGTCATTGGATCGGCCAGGCACAAAAAACGCGGCCGATCGGTCGGGTAAATGTCGAGGAAAGGGATCAAATCCGCTCCGGTTTTGATGGATACCGTGTCATCGCCGGAAAGTTGGAAAGGATACAATTTTACTCCCGGCAAATGCATTGCGAGAATGGAAAGCGCCGGCTCCATCTCAACTTCCGTGTCATTGCCTACGACGCCGCTGGAGTTGCAGCCAAGCGCGACCCGGTAAGAAAGCCGGTCCGAAAAAAAACGGGAAAACTCCTGAGCGTCAAAATTTTTGTAGGCCTCGGAAACAAAAAACACGGCCAGGTCGCAGGTCTTGCCATCCAGGTCCTTTTGCGCCTTCGCGGCCACTTCCTCGACGGCGTCCTTCCAGGATTTGGCCCGGGAGAGCGCCGATGAAAAAACTTTTTTCTCCATCCGTTACCTCGGCGATCTTCGAAGCGCGTGCGCCGCCTCAGCCATCAGCAGCAACGCTAAAATAAAAAGCAGCACTGATACTCCCCCCACCATGTCCCAAGCGGCCTTGCCGGAAAAAAAACCCACGAACATCGGCTGCATGAGAATACAAAGCGACCAGAGCGTCATGCCCATCATAAAAAACATGGGAATGATGCTGACCCACCACGATTTCCCGCTCCTCTTGAGCCACAGCGAAAGTACCATCAACGTCAACCCGGCCAGCAGTTGATTGGAAGTGCCAAAAATCGTCCAGAATACTTTCCACGCGGGAATTGTTTTTCCAGCCGCGTCTACCATCGTCAGACTCACGCAGAAAAAAGGAACGACCAGACTCGCCGCCGTAGCGCCTACCCTGCCCCACACGGATTTCCAGCCAAAGAGCTCCTGGAAAATATAACGCGCCAGCCGCGTCGCCACATCCAGCGTGTCGTAGATAAATGTCGTGAACGCGAGCAGCGCGAAAGACCGCGCGAATGTTCTCGAAATACCAAAATGGCCGATAAAGCGGCTGAGGCCCTCGGCGTAGATGCGGTCGGGCGACATCGAGACCAGCGGATCCGATTTGGCCAAAATCATCACGGTTGAAAGCGCGACCAGCGCCACCACACCCTCGAGCAGCATACCGCCATAGCCGACCAGCCGGCAGTCCGACTGTTTGGCAATTTGCTTGGAAGTCGTTCCCGAGCAGACGATGCCGTGAAACCCGGAGCAAGCGCCGCAAGCAACCGTCACAAAAAGCAGGGGAAAAAGCGGAAAACCCTGCGGTCCTGCAAAACCGGTGAACGCGGGATACTGGATTTTTTCTCCGCCGAGAAAAAGACCAATGAGCCCGGCAGCCAGCGTGCCGTAGAGAAAAAAACCGCCGAGATATCCGCGGGGCTGAAGCAAAAGCCATACCGGTGCGAGAGACGCGACAAAACAGTAGCTCAAAAGAATCACATTCCAAGCCTTTTGGGGCTCCGGAAACAAACTCGTCGGCAAAATCAACGGCAGGTACTGCCCGTACCAGATCGCCAAAAGCACCAGCGGCAAAAATACCGCGGTCGCGAGCCCCAGCGGCATTTTTAGCCGCGCCATCGCGACGCCCATCGCGACGCCGATCAGCAGGTACAGCATTGAAGAACTCGCGACACCGCCGCCAAGCTCAGGGTTCACGAAAGAACTGCTGGTCAGATCCGTGAACGCGGTAATCACGTAAATCAGGGAAAACCACACGAAGATGAGGAAAAAGAGATGCCCCCGCGGCCCCAGATAATCTTTGACCATCTCCACCACCGATTCGGCGCGGTGCTTCACTGAACCCACGAGACTCGAAAAATCATGCACAGCGCCGAAAAAAACAGCTCCCCCTACGATCCAGATCAAAACGGGGAGCCAGCCGAACCACAGGGCGGCCAGTATCGGCCCCACGATGGGCCCCGCGGCCGCGATGGCCGAAAAATGCTGGCCGAGCAGAAATCCCTTCTCGGCGGGGACAAAATCCACGCCGTCGTTTACCTGCACGGCGGGAGTAGTCTCGCGGTCATCCAGATCAAAATGACGGGAGAGAAACCTGGCGTAAGAAAAATAAGCAATGCAAAAAAGCGCGGCGGCAAGAATCGCTATCCAATAGAGACTCATACGGATGGATGGATTTTACACCGAATGACTCACAAATACAAATCCGATATTCTCGCCCGTCTCAGGGTCCTTAACCTTCGAGCTTATGGCCGTTTTCTCTTCGGGACTGCACTCGTTTTCGCGCTTGACCACCAGTTTTTTGGGTGGTTTGGAACGGTAGTGGACTCTCGCGATGATTTCCTGGCCGAGATAACATCCTTTGGTGTAGGAAACCAGTTCCTCATCAAACACATTTAAAAGCATTTCGCGGTCAAAATCGACGCCTTGCACCGGTAGATTGTTCTTCACACGGTACAGGCGATATTCCTCGTCCGAAACGGTGGAGGAAAATTTTTCCGCCTTCAAAAGAACGATACCTCGGTCCAAATCAAAAGCCGCGTTCCACCGCGCGTCCACTTCGATCACGGTATCGCCAAGCCGCAGGTACTTGTCCAAATGGCTCATCAGCCGCCCGACAAACTGCCGCTCCACCGCGAGAAGCACCTCGTCTTGGGATAAAAGAACTTGGTCAACAACCGCGACAATTTTCCCTTGGAGGTCCACAAACGCGTTGCGCGGTTTATCGAGGGTATTTGTCGTATACGCCTTTAAAAACTCCGCCGCTTTGTTTTTTACCTTCAATACCCGTTTGTTTTCCAGCGAATAAACGCTCATGATTGATTTTTCATCTTCCGTTAGTATAATCTAATCCATGACAAAGATACACTGGCCTTCGGCAAAAATACGCAATGCCTGCATCACGCTGTTTGTGATCGCGTGGACCCTTGTTTTTCACTATGAATCCACGCGCGTGTTTTATCTGAATCCTCTTTTCAAAAGAGAATTCCCCAAAGTCAAACTCCTGTTCCCTCCGGCCGGCTGGATCATGTTTTACAACGTCGGCGAAAGCGAGGTGCGCGCGGAAGTTTACGGCGTTAAAGGCGAGCACTGGGAATTCATCGACCCACACCGGATATTTCAAAATCGCTGGATCGGCTACGACAATATCCGCCGAAACGTGCTGATCACCGTTACCGACAAACGTGTTTCAGATGAATTCTGCAAATATCTAAAGAGAAAATTTCCCGGCTATGACCGTTTTGAAGTCATGTATCTGATTTATCCTTCGTATGGCCGTTACCCCGCGAAAAAATTGCTGAGGCCCGCTTACGTATGCTGAAAACCGTTCGGTCAGCGTGGAACCGGCTATTTCTCGAGGAAAGACCCTCGATCAGCTTATCGCTATTCCGCTGTTTCGCGGCGTTCACGGCAGGCGCGCATCTGATTCCGACTTTTTTTGACCTAAAAGACAACTACCTGCACACGGCATTTAAAGAAAAAAATACTTCGTTCTTCACGCCTGAAATTCTTGGCTGGGTGGACAAAAGCCCCGACGGGCTTGTGAAGCTCATGGTGGCGGTCTTTTGCGTGTCGCTCTCGTTTTTCGCGGCGGGACTCTTCACGCAGGTCTCCTGTGTGGTGATGCTGGCAAGCGGTTACTACTTTTACGCGCTGAACTCCCTGCACATCGGGACACTCTCTTATGACATTCTGCTCGTGACGCTGTTTCTTCTGGTGATCACCAGCTACCCCGGTGACTCTTTTTCTCTCGACGCGCTGCGGCGCGGGGACTCCCTGGCCTGGCGCCGCAAACGTCCGTTTTTTGTCCAGCG
>JAHFFL010000041.1 GCA_023247955.1 Candidatus Omnitrophota bacterium | reverse complement strand
TTACGTCCCCGCCGATGATCTGACCGATCCGGCGCCTGCGACGACGTTCACACACCTCGACGCGACGACCGTATTGTCACGCCAGATCGCGGAGCTTGGGATTTATCCGGCGATTGATCCGCTGGACTCGACGTCGCGTATTCTGGATCCGCGCGTTCTCGGGGAGGAACACTACGGGACTGCGAGGCAGGCGCAAAAGATTTTGCAGCGTTACAAGGACCTTCAGGACATTATCGCGATCCTGGGGATGGATGAGCTCTCCGAAGAGGACCGGCTCACGGTTTCGCGCGCGAGAAAGATACAAAAATTTCTCTCTCAGCCGTTTTTTGTCGCCGAGGCGTTCACCGGCGCCAAAGGCAAATACGTAGCGCTGAAAGAAACCATCGCTGGATTTAAAAAGATCGCCGACGGACGGATGGACGAATATCCGGAGCAGGCGTTTTATATGGTAGGGAATATCGATGAGGTTATCGAAAAAGCCGGCAAGCTCGCGGCGGGGGCCTAAAGTCCTACCATGCTTGAGACGGCCTTTACCCTTAAGATTGTAACGCCGGATAAAGTATTTTTTGAAGGGCCGGTGGTCTATTTGACGGCGCCCGGCACAAAGGGATATTTCGGCGTGCTTCGTAATCACGCGCCGCTGGTGTCGACGCTGGAAAAAGGCAAGCTGAGCTACCGAAATTCCGAAGGCAAGACTGAGACTTTCTCCGTCGAGCACGGTTTTCTCGAGGTTTTAAAGAATAAAGTATTGGTTTTGACGGACAAAATTCTTAAAGAAAGTTTTGCGGTCGTAGCTTAGCTTCCGCCTGCTGCTTTGCAGCAGGACGGACCCGTCCCGCGCAAAGCGCGGGCGGGGGCTTAATAAGTAGGATAATGTATCACGTTTATATCATAGTCAGTCGTAAGAATGGCAAGAAGTATACGGGGTTTACTCGGAAATCTCCCGAGATAAGACTTAAGGAACATAACCAAGGTACAAACACGTGGACGCGGCAGAACGGGCCGTTTGACTTATTGTATAGTGGGGCACACACATCAAAACATACAGCGGTGAAGCAAGAGATTTATCTTAAATCGGCCGCAGGAAGAAAATTTTTAAAGAAGGTTTTGGGGTCGTAGCTTAGCTGGCTTAAAGCGCCGCCCTGTCACGGCGGAGATCGAGGGTTCGAATCCCTTCGGCCCCGTAAGTGTTATGAGGTAGCTTCCGCCTGCTGCGAAGCAGCAGGACGGACCCGTCCCGCGCGAAGAGCGCGGGCGGGGGCTTAAAGCGCCGCCCTGTCACGGCGGAGATCGAGGGTTCGAATCCCTTCGACCGCGTTTTTTTATCTCTTCATCTATACCCGTACCTATGAACCACACCAAGCCCCCTTATTTCGCGGATTCGCTCAAGATAGCCGATGTGCGCCTCTTGATCGCCTCGGTCGGTTTTTTCACTCTGGCCAGCCGCGCGCTGCTGGTCGTGATTAGTTTTCAGATTTACCGGCTGACCCACAGCGCTTTGGCGCTGGGCTGGCTGGGACTTGTGGAGGCGGTCCCGGCCATCACGCTTGTTCTCTTTGGGGGTTATGTGGCGGACCACTTCAACCGGCAAAGAATACTTTTGGTTACCCGTGCAGCCTCATTTTTATGCGCCGCGGTTTTGGCGCTGTTATCCTGGAAAATCGGCGCCGGCTCGCTGGCGGGTTTTTATACCGTGATTTTTTTGGTCGGCGTGGCCCGCGGTTTCGCGGACCCGGCCAGCTCCGCTTTTGAAGCGCAGGTTGTCCCGCGCCCTCTTTTTGTCAACGCCTCCTCGTGGCTCAGCAGTACCTGGGTCAGCGCTTCAGTGCTTGGGCCGGCAGCCATCGGTTTTGTCTTTGACGCGTGGGGAGCCGTGGGGTCTTATCTGGTGATTGCCGCCGGGTTTATCCTGTCCTGGATAGGCGCCGCTTCCATTCGGCCCAAAATCCAGTCCATGCCCGAAAGGAGAGAGCCGGTTTTTAAAAGCATCGGGACCGGATGGCGTTTTGTTTTCAAAAACCAGCCGCTTTTCGCGGCGATGGGACTGGATCTCTTCGCGGTGCTTTTCGGAGGCGCGGTGGCCCTTCTTCCGATTTATGCCGACGATATTCTGCATGTCGGCGCGAAAGGGCTCGGTCTTTTAAATGCCGCTCCTTCGCTCGGAGCGGTGCTCGTCATGCTATTTGCCACGCATCGCCCGCCGATTGCCCGCGCGGGGCGCAATCTTTTGCTGGCGGTTTCGGGGTTCGGCTTGAGCACGCTGGTCTTCGCATTTTCCAGAAACTTTTGGCTGTCGATGGCGGCTTTGTTTTTGAGCGGCGCCTTTGACGGCGTAAGCGTGGTGATCCGCCGATCGATGCTGAGAATTCTTTCACCCGACGATTTGCGCGGCCGCATCGCGGCCACCAATTCGGTTTTTATCTGTGCTTCCAATGAGCTCGGCGCTTTTGAAAGCGGCATGCTCGCCTCCTGGATAGGCGCTGTTCCTTGCGTCGCCGTCGGAGGGCTTCTGACGCTTTTGATCGTGGCCTTAACGGCCGCTTTTGCCAAAGAGCTACGTGGCTTAAGTTTTAATTCCCCAATTTCTTGAAAATATATCCGTTGCTGTCTTTAGTTTTAACCCGCGATTAATCAATTTGTAACAAACGTCCGTATACTTCTCTTAAAAGAACAGCGATGAGAGAAGAGAGGTCGGAGAAGGCCAAGAAAAACGAATTAGACGTTCTTTTCCAAATTAGCCGGGCGCTGGTAGGAAAGCAAAATCTCGGCGAGGTCCTGCAGCAGATTGTCAGCATGACCGCGGAGATATTGGACTCGAAGATCTGCTCTTTGATGCTGCTCGATGAAGTGAAGCATGAGCTTGTGATCCGGGCGACTCAAAGTTTGAGCACCGCCTATCGCGACAAGCCGCCTATCCCGGTGGGACAGAGCGTCTCCGGGCGGGTGGTGCTCACGAAAAAAGCGATTCAGGTGGCGGACGTCGCGGAAGATCCGTTGTACGGTCACCCGGAGATTGCCAGACAGGAAGGTTTGTGTTCCCTTTTGTCGGTGCCGATGAGGGTCGGAGAGCGGGTCATCGGGGTACTGAATTGTTACACCGGTGAAAAGAGGGATTTCGCCAAGAGGGACATACAGCTCGTTCAGACCATCGCCAATCAAGCGGCGATCGCGATTGAGCACATGCGCGTGATAGGTGAAGAAGCCGAAGCCCGGCTCGCGCTCGAGACCAAAAAGATTGTGGACAAAGCCAAACGGGTTTTAATGAAGAAACACCGTATGGGTGAAGAGCAAGCGCACCGCTTCATTCAAAAAGCCAGCATGGAGAAGAACAAGCCGCAGAAGGAGATCGCCGAGGCGATTCTGATGGCGGTCGAATTGGAAAAATGACGCGAAGCGTCATCCGCTGGTGTTCTTGTAGCGGATACGCGGGAATGACAAGCTAAGTAGGACAAAGACGTCCTTGCTTTGACGGAGCAACGCAGCTCCTTCGGGGTGAGGATTTTTTATTTTAAGGAATGACATGAATCACAGGAAACTTTTGGTGGTTGGAAACGGCATGGCGGGCATGGCCTGCGTGGATGAGATCCTAAAAAGAAGGCCGGACTTTCAGATCACGGTTTTCAGCGAAGAGCCGTATTGCAACTATAACCGCATTCTCCTCTCCGCCGTCTTGGCCGGTGAAAAGAGCGTGGAGGAGATTACCATCAACACCCCGGAATGGTACGCCGAAAACAAGATCACGCTTCGCTTGGGGGAAAAAGTTGTCGAGGTGGATTCGCAGAATAAGTGGGTTACGACCGACAAAGGACATTCGTTTGATTATGATCTATTGCTTTTGGCCACGGGCAGCAATCCATTCATTCCCCCGATCGAAGGAATCCAAAAAAAGGGGGTCTATGTTTTCAGAAATGTGGCGGATACAAACAACATTTTAGAGCGCTCGAAACAAACCAAGAAATCGGTGGTCATCGGCGGCGGTCTTTTGGGGCTTGAAGCGGCCCGCGGCCTCCTTAATCAAGGCCAGCAGGTGACGGTGGTGCACCTGATGGATCGGCTTATGGATGTCCAGTTGGATACGGTCGGAGGTCAATTTTTAAAGCGAGAAATTGAGAAGCTCGGGATCGAAGTGCTTTTGAACAAAAACACCGAGCGACTTATGGGCGATGAGTGTGTAGAGGGTGTCCTTTTTAAAGATGGTTCCATTACGCCGGCGGATATGGTCGTGATCGCCTGCGGTATTCGTCCCAATGTCGAGTTGGCTAAAAAGGCGGGTTTAAAGGTGAATCGGGGGATTGTGGTGAACGACCACATGGAAACAAGCGACCACTCTATATTCGCGGTCGGCGAGTGCGTAGAACACCGCGAAAAAGTTTACGGGCTTGTCGCCCCTCTTTATGAGCAAGGAAAAGTAGTGGCGGCCACTCTCACCGGCCAAAGGGGGTCCGCGTATCAAGGATCCGTGTTGGCGACAAAACTAAAAGTCATGGGGATAGAGCTTTTTTCCGCCGGGGATTATAAAGCCGAAGAGCCTGATCAAGAGGTGATCGCCTATCAGGACCATGCGTTTGGGGTTTATAAGAAAGTGGTGGTCCATCAGGAGCGTGTCGTGGGCACCATTTTGATCGGGGACGCCTCCGATGCCAACCGTTTTCTTGAAATGATTCGTAAGAAAACACCTATCGATGAGAAGCGTCATCGCATTTTATTTGATACTCCACTGGCAGTTCCCGGCTCGCCTACCGACGTGATGTCACGTCCCGATACCGACACGATCTGCGGGTGTATCGGGGTTTCCAAGGGTCAAATTGTTTCGGCGATCAAAGAAAATGCTTTGAAGACTGTTTCGGAAGTCAAAGCGTGCACCAAGGCTTCCTCCGGTTGCGGCACCTGCGCTTGCCTTGTGCAGGACATTCTAAAAGCGGTGGCAGGCGCCGAGTTCCAGGAAGAAAAGAAAGAAATTTTGTGTAGTTGCGTGCCGTTTCCAAAAGCCCAGCTTCGACTCATGATTCAAACGCAAAAAATTAAAACAGTTCAGGACGTTTTGGATATTTACGGAAACGGCATTGGCTGCTCTTTATGTAAGCCGGCGCTCAGTTTCATTTTAGATGAAGTATTGTTGGGAGAACACAAAGAAGACAGGTCAGCGCGGTTTATCAATGACAGAGTTCATGCCAATATTCAAAGAGACGGCACCTTCTCCGTAGTTCCGCGCATGAGAGGTGGCGTGACCAGTCCCAAGGAACTGAGAAAGATCGCCGATGTGGCCGAAAAATATAAGGTGCCGATGGTAAAAGTCACGGGAAGCCAGCGTCTTGATCTTCTGGGCGTGAAAAAGGAAGACTTGCCTAAAATCTGGGCGGAGCTGGGGATGACTTCCGGCTTCGCATACGCCAAAGCCGTTCGCATGGTGAAGTCCTGCGTGGGCACGGATTTTTGCCGGTACGGAACGCAAAATTCCATTGAAACGGGCATCAAGCTTGAAACCCTTCTTGAGGGGTTGTACACGCCGGCCAAAGTGAAAATGGGGGTGGTGGGTTGTCCGCGAAATTGCGCCGAGGCGACGGTCAAGGATATTGGTCTTGTCGGCATCGAAGGCGGCTGGCAAGTCGTGGTCGGCGGGGCCGCCGGAAAAATCGTGAAAGCTGCCGATATTCTTTGCACCGTGAAAACCACCGAAGAGGCGCTCGAGGCGGCGCTCCTTTTTTTCCAATACTATCGCGAGAACGGGGAATACCTCGAGCGCACCTACGATTTTGTGCCAAGGTTCGGTCTTGAAAAAATACGGCGCGAAACCGTGCTGGCACCTTCCGAAAAGAAAAAAGCGCTCTTAGATCGCCTCGCGAAGGCAAAAGCCAAAGCCGTGAATCCCTGGGCGGTGGAGTCAAAGCAGCCGGTTCACCCTTATCAATTTCAGGATTTTGTTTTGCCGAAAGAAGCGGAAGCGTTGATAGGGAGTGTTTAAATGAAAAACGGTGCGTGGGTGACAGTGACGGGCACGGGAACAATCCCTTTAAAAGAGGGCCGGCGCGTGAGCCATGGGGATCACGAGGTCGCGGTGTTCAACTTAGGAAACAAATACCTCGCGGTCGATAACCGTTGCCCTCATAAGGCAGGCCCGCTGGCGGATGGGATCGTTGCGGGTCAAGCGGTCTTTTGTCCTCTGCACAATTGGAAGATAAGTCTTGAGAATGGTTGCGCGTTAAGCGGCGGGAAAGGGCAGGTTAAAATTTATCCCGTGAAAATTTTGAATCAAAAAGTTTGCGTTGCATTTGAAGAAGGCGCTCTAAGTGAAGCATGCAAGGAGCGAACGGCGGATTCTTTGACTAAGCCTGTCAGAGATCCAAACTCCTAAGCGAGGATTTTGAGATGAAAGATTTTTCTCTTGTTGATGTGATGGATGCCAACCATCTTCCTCTGAAAAACAGGGTCGACAAAGAGGGGCATTACACGCCTCGAAAAGCGGAGAACGAGACCGGCGCATCCTGTCTTACACAAGGACCGCCGCGCGAACGTTTAAAAGAGCCCTTGATCGGGCTTTTGATTCCCACAGAACCTCTTAAAGAAGGCGAACAATACCGTTTCCACTTTGACATGTCGCGCTGCGTGGGCTGTCAATGCTGTGTGGTCGCCTGCAATGAACAAAACAATAATCCGTCGAGCGTCCTGTGGCGCCGTGTGGGGGAAATCGAAGGCGGCGTTTATCCTCAAACGAAACGTTTTCATCTTTCGATGGCTTGTAACCACTGTCTGGATCCTTCGTGTCTCACCGGCTGTCCCACCGATGCCTATGAGAAAGACGAGAAAACGGGTGTTGTGAAGCATAAGACCGAGGAGTGCATCGGTTGCCAATATTGCACGTGGAATTGCCCCTATGGCGTCCCACAATTTAATCCCGAACGCCATATCGTCACCAAATGCGACATGTGCTATGTCAGGCTCGGGGACGGCATGGCGCCGGCCTGTGCTGCGGCCTGTCCTGAAACGGCGATCCGGATTGAGAAAGTGTCCGTCGCCGAATGGCGCGGGAATCACAACCAGGCCGACGCGCCTCACATGCCGGAATCCAAGATCACGATCTCGACGACCCGGATCACGCTTCCCAAAGACATGCCCGAGGAGATGCTCCGGTTAAACCGCCACCAGGTGCGGCCGGAAAATCCCCACACCTCACTTATCTTGATGACGGTCCTCACACAGCTTGCGGCCGGCGGTTTCTTGACGCTTTGGCTGGGGGACCTGCTTTCTCAGGCGTTTGGTTTTTTGAAACCGCTTCAGGATTTTCTCGTCTTTGGAGCGTGTGGAATTTTAGCCGTGACGGGCACGGCGCTTTCCGCCTCCATTTTTCATCTTGGCCGCCCGCTTCACGCGTATAAGGCGCTCCGGATGTGGCGGCGTTCATGGCTTTCGAGAGAAGTGCTCTTCTTCACTCTCTTTTCATTCTTCGGCGGGGGTTATGCGGCGCTGCTCTTGGCCGCGCATCTCTTTCATTTTCCTGTCATCGGAGGGGTACGTATGGTTTTTGGCGGGATCGTCGCTCTATCGGGAGCGGCCGGCATTTACGCGAGCGCCAAGATTTACCTTGTGCCGGCCAGGCCCGCTTGGAATTCAATCCGGACGCCCTTGAGGTTCTTTTTGACGGGATTTATCTTGGGACCGCTCTTTAGTCTTGTGGTTTATTCATTTTATGTTTTGACAAATCATCCCGGCGCTGCCTTTCAGGAAATTCGCGGGCCGGTGCTGGCGTGGCTGGCGATTTCAAGCACTGCGGCCTTGACACAGCTCCTGGTGCTTTTCGCGCGGCTCTTTTATTTGGATGAAGAAAAGAACCCCGAGCTTTATGATTCAGCGCTTCTTCTGACGCGCCGTTTCAAAGTCCATTTTCTCGCGCGTATCGGCCTGCTTCTCCTGGGAAGTTTTATTCTGCCGCTTTTTTATCTCATTTATTTTCTCACGAGTCCGCAATTCACCGGAACCCAGCTCGTGGTATTTTCAACGGTTTCTTTCGTAATCTCAATTTTAGGGGAGTTTTTGGGGCGTTATC
>JAHFFL010000040.1 GCA_023247955.1 Candidatus Omnitrophota bacterium | reverse complement strand
TTTCCACCATGCGCTTGGCGCTCTTGATCGTGTGCACAAAACCACGCTCTCTAAGTTTTTTGATAATGAACGGCTCAAAAAGCTCCAGCGCCATCTTCTTGGGCAGGCCGCACTGGTGCAGCTTGAGCTCGGGACCGACGACGATGACCGAACGGCCGGAATAATCGACGCGTTTGCCTAGAAGATTTTGGCGGAAACGGCCCTGCTTGCCTTTCAACATGTCACTCAAGCTCTTGAGCGGCCGGTTGCCCGAGCCGAGCACCGGACGACCATGGCGTCCGTTGTCAAAGAGCGCGTCTACCGCCTCCTGTAGCATTCTTTTTTCGTTGCGGACAATGACTTCCGGCGCGCGAAGCTCAAGCAATTTTTTCAAACGATTGTTCCGGTTGATGACACGGCGGTACAGGTCGTTCAGGTCACTGGTGGCAAAACGCCCGCCATCCAGAGGAACCAGAGGCCTTAAATCGGGCGGAATCACGGGAACTGTCTCCAGCACCATCCACTCGGGACGGTTGCCCGAATTCCTGAACGCCTCGATGATTCTCAAATTTTTGATGATCTTTTTCTGCGTGGCTTCCCCTTTAGCAGTTTTAAGCTCCGAGTGGAGCTTCGCGTTCAATTTTTCGACGTCGACCTCCTGCAGCAATTCCCGGATCGCTTCGGCGCCCATCTTCGCGACGAACTTGTGCCCATAATTGTCGACCATCATCTGGTATTTCTCTTCGGACAACAGGTCACCCTTCTGCAGCGGCGTGTCACCGGGCTCAATCACGATATACTCTTCGTAATAAATAATGCGCTCGAGTTCGCGCAGATTCAGCTCAAGCAGCGCGCCGATGCGCGACGGCACGGTCTTAAAAAACCAGATATGTGTCACCGGCGTGGCCAGCTCGATATGGCCCATGCGCTCGCGGCGCACCTTGGACAGCGTGACCTCGACGCCGCAACGGTCACAAATGATGCCTTTGTGCTTGATGCGCTTGTATTTTCCGCAATTGCATTCCCAGTCGCGTGTCGGCCCGAAAATCTTTTCGCAAAATAGGCCGTCTTTTTCCGGCTTGAACGTGCGGTAGTTGATCGTCTCCGGCTTTCTCACTTCGCCCTTGGACCAAGAACGAATGATCTCGGGCGAAGCGATCTTGATGGAAATGTAGTCGAAATTCGGCGCGACGTACTCTGTCGGGGAATTATTGAAGTTGTTACTCACTTTCCACCTCTTTGTCGGCTGACTTTTTCTCTGTCCGCACATCCAACGCCAGCGCCTGAAGCTCTTTCAGCAGCACATTGAAAGATTCCGGCGTGTCGGCTTGCAGCGCGTTTTCGCCCTTGACGATGGATTCGTACATCCGGGTCCTGCCCTGCACGTCATCGCTCTTAACCGTCAAAAGTTCCTGCAGGGTGTAGGCGGCGCCGTAGGCCTCAAGCGCCCAGACTTCCATTTCACCGAAACGCTGGCCGCCAAACTGTGCTTTTCCTCCAAGCGGCTGCTGGGTTACCAATGAATAAGGCCCGATAGACCTGGCGTGTATCTTGTCGTCCACCAAATGCGCCAGCTTCATCATGTAGATGTAACCAACCGTGACCTCTTGGTCAAACGGCTCGCCGCTACGGCCGTCGCAGAGCTTCACCTTTCCGTTTTCGGGAATACCGGCCTTCTTCATCTCGCGTTTGATCTCGGCCTCCGTCGCTCCGTCAAAAACCGGCGTCGCGATGCGGAGACCCAGGACCTTCGCGGCCCACCCGAGATGCGTCTCAAGAATTTGCCCGACGTTCATACGCGAAGGCACGCCGAGCGGATTGAGAACGATCTCTACCGGCGTCCCATCGCTTAAAAACGGCATGTCTTCTTCATGCATGATCTTGGCGACAATGCCCTTGTTTCCGTGGCGGCCGGCCATCTTGTCCCCGACCGAGATCTTGCGCTTGTTAGCCACAAGCACCTTGACTCTTTTCAGCACGCCGGGCGGCAGCTCGTCTCCGCGCTTGATCTTGTCGATCTCGCGGTCTTCCTCATAGCGGAGCTCGTCAATCTGGTCATCCAAGAGACGGCACACCCGCTTGATGCCTTCCTCCGCCTCGTCGGCGTCTTCGAGCTTGATGCCTTCGACATCGGCCTTGCCGATTTTATGGATATCCGATTTTTTCACGGGCCTGCCACGGCCGATCAGCACCGCGCCGGTTTCGCTGTCCACAAGACTTACGGCCAGCGACTTGCCTTCGAGAAGGCCCATGAGCTTGACAGCCTTTTCTTTTTCAATCTGCTGGATCTGCTCGTCATAAAACTTCTTGATCGCCTCGATTTCTTTGAGTTCCTTCGCCTTCACCTCTTTTGTCTTGGTCTCTTGTCCTTTGCGCGAAAAGACCTTGGTCTCGATCACGATACCTTCGACGCCCGGCGGCACCGTCAGAGACGCGTCACGCACATCACCGGCCTTTTCACCGAAAATCGCCCGCAAAAGCTTCTCTTCCGGCGACAGCTCGGTCTCGGATTTCGGAGTGACCTTGCCTACCAGGATATCGCCGGGACCGACCTCGGCGCCGATGCGGATAACGCCGTCCTCGCCCAAGTCCTTCAGGGCTTCCTCGCCGACATTCGGGATGTCCCGCGTGATTTCTTCTTTGCCCAGACGTGTATCGCGTGATTCGATCTCAAACTCCTCGATGTGAATCGAGGTATAGACGTCCTCTTTCACGAGCTTCTCGCTGAGCAGGATGGCATCCTCGAAGTTGTATCCTCTCCACGGCATGAAGGCCACCAGCACGTTGCGGCCCAGCGCCAGTTCTCCGTTCTTGGTGGAGGCGCCGTCGGCGATCACCTGCCCTTTTTTAATCTTGTCACCCAGATCCACGATCGGGCGCTGGTTGATGCAGGTGCTGGCGTTCGAGCGTTTGAATTTCCGGAGCGGGTACTTCTCGCCGCTCACGACAATCTCATCGGCCTGCACGCTCGTGACCTTCCCCTCTTCCCTGGCCACTGTGACAGCTCCTGAATCCCTGGCAGTCCGGTACTCAAGCCCTGTGCCAACCAGCGGCGACTCGGTCACTAGAAGCGGCACGGCTTGCCGCTGCATGTTGGAGCCCATGAGCGCGCGGTTGGCATCATCGTGTTCCAAAAACGGAATCAGTCCCGCCGCGATGCTGACCAGCTGCTTCGGCGAAACGTCCATGTAATCGATGTCTTTGGGGCTTGTCAGCGGAAAATCCCCTTTGTGGCGGCAAGCCACCCTGGACTCGGCAAAAGCCCCGTTCTTGTCGAGTTTGGCATTCGCCTGCGCGATGATAAACTGGTCTTCGAGGTCCGCGGAAAGGTACTCGATCTTGTCGGTCACGCGGCCGTTGTCCACTTTGCGGTAAGGCGTCTCGATAAAACCATACTCGTTGACGCGCGCATGCGTCGAAAGCGATGCGATGAGACCGATGTTCGGTCCCTCGGGGGTCTCAATCGGGCAGATGCGGCCATAATGCGAGTGGTGCACGTCGCGGACTTCAAATCCCGCGCGCTCGCGCGAGAGCCCGCCGGGGCCAAGCGCGCTCAAGCGCCGTTTGTGCGTCATTTCGGCAAGCGGATTGGTCTGATCCATAAACTGTGAAAGCTGGCTTCTTCCGAAGAAATCGCGGATGACGCTCGAGATCAGTTTCGAATTGACTAGGTTGTGCGGCATCATGTTTTCCAGATCATACAACCCCATGCGCTCTTTCGCGGAACGCTCAAGCCGCGCCAGACCGATGCGGAATTGGCCCTGTAAAAGCTCGCTCACCGTACGCACGCGCCGATTGCCCAAATGGTCGATATCGTCCGTGTCACCGTCACCATTTTTGATCGAGACGAGGCGCTTGATGATCGCGACCAGCGTATCGGCGCTCAAAATTCTCTCGTCGACGCCGGCCTTCATGCCGAGTTTACGGTTTAACACAAAACGGCCGACGCCTCCCAAATCATAGCGCCGCACGTCAAAAAACATGCGTTCCACCATGTTCTTCGCGCTGTCAATCGTCGGCGGATCTCCCGGCCTCAATTTCCGGTAAATATCGATAAATGCATCGTCGACGGATTTTGTATGGTCTTTTTTCAGCGTGGCCATGATCTCCGGCGACTGCGTGCGCGTGATCATGATGGATTTAACTCCCTCACCCGACATCTTCGCGATCAGCTCGCGCGTCAGCGGCACCCCCTGCTCGGCCAGCACTTCCTTTGTCTCGGGATGCGCTACATCCTGTGCGAGCGTATGGCCCACGAGATTCTTCGGGTTGTAACGGTTGATCGAATCGATTTTTTCGGTGCCGCAAAACGCCTTAATAATCGCCTCATCGCCGGCATAACCGAAGATGCGCAAGAGCGTTGTCGCCAGGATTTTCTTTTTTCGGTCGATGTAAGCGTAAAGCGTGTCATTGATGTCAAATTCAAATTCAAGCCAGACCCCGCGGTGAGGAATGACGCGGGCCGAATAAAGTATCTTACCGTTCGGGTGCGCCTCTTTCTCAAACGAAACACCGGGAGAGCGGTGCAACTGGCTGACGATCACCCGTTCATCGCCGTTGACCACAAACGTCCCATGTTCGGTCATCAGCGGAAGGTCGCCGAGGTAAATCTCCTGTTCTTTGGTTTCTTTCTGGCTTTTTAAGCGGACTTTGATCTTGAGCGGAGCGGAGTAGGTCATGCCCTTCTTGTGGCATTCTTCAAGCGAGTACTTCGGCTTGCCTGTCGAATAAGAGACGTATTCCAACTTGTGGGAACCGTCATAACTGTCAATGGGGAACACTTCCGTGAATACTTCCTGCAACCCGGTATTTTTGCGGCGGGTCTTCGGCACCCCAAGCTGTAGGAATTCGTCAAATGACTTTGTCTGGATTTCCACCAAATGGGGCATTTCACAAACTTCAGGAATCTTCCCGAAATTATAGCGTTTCTGCATCGATCTCACACCCTCGCTTTACAAAATGCGTAAAAATGTAAAGACAAAATACTCCGCTTATTCGCCCATCTCCTGCACAGGAAACGCGCGTCTTATTTGAGCTCGACTTGAGCGCCTGCCGCTTCGAGAGTCTTTTTGATCGCCTCGGCTTCTTTCACGGGGACGTTGTCCTTGACCGGCTTCGGCGCCGTATCCACGAGGTCCTTGGCTTCTTTCAGACCCAGCGTCGTGATCGCGCGGATTTCTTTGATCACCTGGATCTTGTTGGCTCCCGCGCTTTTGAGCACGATCGTCACGGAGGTCTTCTCTTCTGCGGCGGCCGCGCCTGCGCCCTGGCCCGCGCCAGCGGCCCCGGCAGCCATGAGGGGCGCACTGGCCGAGACTCCAAACTTCTCTTCCAGGGCCTTCACGAGGTCCGCAAGCTCGAGCACGCTCATCGTCTCAATAGAGCTGATAATGTCCTGCATCTTCCCGCCTTTTTGAGCTTCCACTGCCTGTGTCATGTTCGACTCCTATGTTAAAAGTCCGCGTGGATTACACATTGTTTTTTAATGATTTAACCGCTTCCTTTTTTCTTCCCGACCGCGTCCAACACGAGCACGACCTTGCGAACCGTCCCCGAAAGGACACGAACCATGCGGGCCAGAGGCGCCTGTAAGGTGCCGACCACCTTGACGATCAACGCCTCTCTCGATGGAAGACTTGCCAGCGTCTTGATCTGGGCCGCGGTCATGACCTTGCCGTCCATATAACCGGTGATGATCCTGAACGACTCGTTTTCCTTCGAGAAATCGACCAGCGTCTTGGAAGACAAGACCACGTCGCCGCTCGCGAAAACGATCCCGCAGGCGCCTTGGAGGCCTTCCCCCAATTCTTTCAACTTTGCCTTTTCCATCGCGCGGCGGCCCAGACTGTTCTTCACCACCAAATAGCGCGAACTGGATTGTCTCAGTTTGGCCCGGAGTCTGTCCATAGAAGCGGCAGCCACCGCGGGGTGCTGCGCGATAAAAAATGTGGAATGCGCTTTCACTTCTTTTTCGATTTCCGCGACGATCAAATCCTTTGATACACGGCTTAGTCCCGTTGCCTTCATTGCGTCAAACCTCCGAAATTTCCCGTCTTATCATTCCCGGCTAGTCCGCCGCCTCTTCCGCTTTCAAAAACTTCGCCAAATCCAGCCTTACGCCCGGTCCCATCGTGCTGGACAAATGGGCGCTCTTCACGAAAACACCCTTCAGCGTCTTCGGCTTGGCCTTCACAAGCGCCTCGATCAACACCTGCGCGTTTCCAACCAGCGCTTCGTCGGAAAAAGAAAGCTTGCCGATCAGCGTATTGACGTTCGCAAATTTGTCCATCTTGAATTCGATGCGGCCGCCCTTTACTTCCTTGACGGCCTTGGCCGGATTATCAGTCACCGTGCCGGCCTTCGGCGACGGCATGAGTCCCCGCGGACCGAGGACCTTGCCCAATTTTCCGACCTCTTTCATCATCGCGGGCACCGCGACCGTCACATCAAAATCCATCCATCCGCCCAGGACCTTCTCCACCAGCTCTTCCCCGCCGACCACGTCGGCACCGGCCTCTCTGGCGGCCTTGGCGCCTTCATCCTTGCAGAAAACAATCACGCGCACCGCTTTGCCTTGGCCGTGAGGAAGCACCGCGGTCCCGCGCACCACTTGGTCGCTGGCGGCCAAGTCTACGCCCAGCTTGAATTGAATCTCGATCGACTGGTCGAATTTTGCCCGGGGGGCTGTCCTTAAAACACCGATCGCTTCTTTGATGTCGTGGGCCTTTTTGCTGCCCTCGGCGATCTTGATCAGCTCCTTGCGTCTCTTACTCACGGCAACTGACATCGTTTATCCCTCGACCTCTATTCCCATGCTTCGGGCGGTTCCTCGGATAATATTTAAAGCTCCGTCTATATTTTTGGAATTCAAATCCTTGGCCTTTTCCTCGGCGATTTCCTTCAGTTGGGCCACCGTCACTTTGCCGACCTTGGTTTTGTTCGGCTCGCCGGAGGCCTTCGCAATCCCGCAGGCACGCTTGAGAAGCACCGCGCTCGGCGGGCTCTTGATGATAAAATCAAACGTTCGGTCCTCATAAACCGTGATGACTGCCGGAAGCGTCAACCCTTCCTTGCCCCGCGTTCTTTCATTGAACTGCTTGCAAAACTCCATGATGTTGACGCCGTGCTGCCCCAAGGCCGGACCGACCGGAGGCGCAGGGTTCGCCTGCCCGGCCGGGCAATAAAGCTTGATCGTCGTCTTAATTTTTTTTGCCATGGTTACCCTTTATCCTTCGACTCGCTTCGCTCGCTCAGGATCTCAAAAATTTAGCGATATCTATCGCTAAATTTTTTCGACCTGCCAGTATTCCAACTCCACCGGCGTCGTCCTTCCGAAAATTGCGACGAGCACTTTAAGCTTTCCTTTATTGGGGTTGACCTCCTCAATCGTGCCGTTAAAATTCACGAACGGCCCCTCTTTCACCCGGATGCTCTCGCCCTTTTCAAAAATGACCTTCGGCGTCGGCTTCTCTTTCTTCTCCTCGGCCTGTTTGATGATGCTGGCGACTTCCGAGTCCTTCAGCGGAAGCGGCTTGCGCCCGGAACCGATAAAACCGCTCACCCCCGGCGTGTTTTTCACCAAATACCAGGTGTCGTCGCTCAGCTCCATTTCGACAAGCACGTATCCGGGGAAAAATTTTCGCGTGCTGATTTTTTTCTTGCCGGCCTTGATCTCCGACACCTTCTCCATCGGGATCAGGACCTGCGCAATCTTATCCTGGAGACTAAACTGCTGCGCGCGGTTTTCGAGAGTGCTCTTGACGCGCTCTTCATGCCCCGTCTGCGTGTGAATCACGTACCAATGCTTCGTCAACGTTTCCATCGGGCTACCTTAGAATAATGGAGATGAAGTGCGACATAAAAAAATCCATGACTCCGATAAACACCGAAAGAATCAGCATCGTCGTCAACACCACCAGCGTCGAGCCCCGCAATTCTTCCCGGGTTGACCAAGTGACCTTTTGCATTTCGGATCGGACTTGCGAAAAAAAATTCTGCGCCTTCTGAAAAACATTCATCTCTTCCGTTTCCTGCGCTACCCCCAAAAACCAGGAGCGGCAGGAATCGAACCTGCAGTCCCGGTTTTGGAGACCGGTGGTTTACCGTTAACCGACGCTCCTAAACCGCACAAGTCACACCCTTC
>JAHFFL010000039.1 GCA_023247955.1 Candidatus Omnitrophota bacterium | reverse complement strand
GGTACTCGTAAATTCCCATGAGCCGGTTGTTCCAGTCAAACAACCGCATGTGTATCGGAAGTCCGGTTATTTCGTCGAAACCCACGCGGACGCGGTAAGCGAAATAGATCGAATCCTTGTTTGTTTTTAAAAAAGTAACGTCTGAGACGTTTTTTTTCGTCCATTTCACCTTGAGGCAGCCCTTCCGCCGCGCGTCAAGCACCGCGCCTGTGAAGTCCTTGAGAAAAGCGCCTATCCCGGCGTCCTCGATATGGTAAGAAGCGCTGCCCTGGCGCACCCAGGGACTGGACTGGTCGAGGGAAATCACCGGCGCCACATGGGACAAAATCCCCGGTTTGTGAATCAGAAGTTTTCCCCGGTGCCTTCCCCGTTCATACAGGACTTGTAGCCCTTTCTTTTGGGTGTTCATCCACTTCATAAAAATTTTGAATGGTTTTTCGAATTTGAGAAAAATCCTTTCCTCTTCGCCCATCCCAACGCCCGATTTTTCCCTCTTCACGAAAAGGGCGCGGTAATCCCTCAGCTTGCCATAAGACGCATTCCCTTTTTCCAAGAGCCCTACCAGGCGCGCCACTCCTGGCTTCGAGGGCAAAACACCCTGCGCCGTGGCCGGCGGAGAAACGCCCGCCAAAAAGGCAACCAACAAAAACGCGCCAAACCTTTTTCCCATCTGTTTTTTCCTTCGGATCAAATACGTCCCAAAAAATCGATGATTTCTTTCTCGTAACTCTTTCTTCCCGCGAGGACAGACTGGTTGTGCCCGGCCCCGGGGACAACGACAGATTTCAAATCATCCGACTGTCGAAGTCGCGCTAAAAATTTCTGGTGTGCGGGCGGGACATAATCATCCGTCTCTCCGTGAATCATCAAAAGCGGCACGTGTGTTTTTTTCATTAAGCTTTCCACATCGACAAAACGCCGCCCGGATTGCCTCTGAGAATACCAAAACCCAAGACTAGTGAACAGGTTCACGACCCAGCCGGGATAATCCTCCCCGAAGAGGTTGGGCTTCACGAGTACCGGCGCCCATTTTCGGATGTAGTCCCTGAAAATCTCCTTCATTGAAAAAAGCCCGTCGGCTACAACAGCCTTGACCGACGCATCCTCAAAAGAAGCGGCAAACGCGATATCCGCGCCGTTCGAGACGCCAAAAAGGAGGATTGGAATCTCGGTGCCCAGCACCTTTTTCACCCAACGGACGGCCGTCAGCAGCCGTTTGACGTCTTCCTGGGTTGGCCACTGGCTGAGAGAATTTTTCACGGATTCCTCACGTTTGTTCCCAAAATCGATGCTGAGTAAATGATATCCCATGTCTGGCAAAAAATACGCGTATTTTTCCCAGGACTCTTTCAAACCGCCGGACTCGTGGCAAAACACGACGGCGCGCGAAGCCCCAGGAGCCTCCACAAGCAAGGCCTCAATTTCACGGTCCGAAGAATCAAGGATACTGACCTTCTCTCCCCTCGAGACTGAAGGAAGCTCCATGGACGGCCGGTAGACAAGACTCACAAAGATGTTGGCGATCATGCGTGTGTATTTGAACGCCGCCCAAACCATGTAGGTGACGACCAAGACAACCATGGAAAACAAAAGAATGATCACGGTCTCTTTCCTTTCCGGAAAATGCCCACGAGAAACGCGGCACCGATACTGAGCTCAAAAAGAACGAGCAGCGGCACCGCCAAAAGGATTTGGCTTGCGACATCCGGCCCCGGAGTAAGCGCGGCGGCGGCGATGAAAATCAAAACGATCGCGTGCCGGCGGACCTTGCTCAGACGCTTGGCGTCCGTGAGCCCCGCAAAGACAAACGCTATCACAAACACCGGTAGGTTGAAGGCCACGCCGAACGCCACGAGAAGTTGCGTCAAAAAATCAACGTACTCGCGGACCGAGATCAGGGGTCTCAGGACACCGGACTGCAGCCCCAAAAAAAAGCGGATGGCGGCCGGGACAACCCCATGGTAGCAAAACACGACCCCGACGGTAAATAAAAGAGAAATACCCAAAACGACCGGGAGTATCAGTTTTTTCTCCCGCGCATAAAGACCCGGTGACACAAAAAACCACAGCTCGGCGGCCACCAGCGGAAAGGCCGCCACTGCGCCGGCCAAAAGGGCCACTTTAAGCCGCACCAAAAACGCTTCGGCCGGAGAGAAAAAATAAAGCTCCTGAAGCTGACCGGTAACCGGGCGTAAGAGAACATCCAGCAGAAAATCAGAATAAATATACCCCAGGACAGTGACTACCGTCAGAGCTGCCAGGGAGACCAGTAGTCTTTTTCTGAGCTCCTCCAAATGCTGCCAAAGTGTTCCATAAGCCGAATTCATGGGCTCGATTATAACATAGACCAATAAATTTGAGTGTGACGGCACGGGTGGCAAGCTTAGTGGATTCGAGGGGTGACCGAGTCGAATTGACACCCGTATTTTATTCTGTTAGGATACGTCCAAATCCCTATGGACGAGCCACTTGTATCCCAGCCCGCTTCGCCAAAGCCGAGGACTCCCAGCGAGCGTTTAGTCACGTCCGACTATGACGTCTTCATCAAGAAAACAAGAAAACCCGAGACCATTCTCGTGACCCCCACCCCGACGGTGGACACGACCAACCGCCTGGGACGGCAGACAGAAAGCCTAATTGTTGAAGAAAGCACCCCCATTCAGCGCCCGTCTTCTTTTTCCGCGTCCCAGCTTTTACTCAACAGTTTGGTCTTCATCGCGCTTCCCGCGTTCATGGTGTCGACGCTTATTCTTTATTCCAAGAGCGCGTCCTTCGAAAAACGGAATCAGATCCTTTTTGCCGAGACCAAGCAGTTGCGGGAATCCCTGTTGTCGCTGGAGGACCTGAATAAGGGTCTTACCGTGCGTTTTGAAAAGCTGAAGAACGAGAAAAAAGCGTTGTCCGACAAATTGGCTCTGTTCGGCGGAGGTGGAGAGTTGAGTAGCCAAGACAAAGGCCAGTACGAGAAAAAACTTCAGGAGATCCGCGAGGAGAAAGGCTATCTTGAGGAGATGCTAATCAATAAAACCAAAGAAATCGAGCGATTAAAACGCGCTTCTCCAGGGGGCTTCGGCGAGACCTCGGGTGCCGGGGGTTCTTCGGACGAAGAGGTCCGGAAACTTACCGAACAAAACAAAATGCTTACCCAGCGCCTCGAGCGGCTTTACAAAACCGCCAGTGACAAACTCACCGAGATCAACCTCGCCAAAATCGCGCTTGAGGAGACCGTAGCCCAAGCCAAAGACACGTTGCACGAAGAATGGAGCTCGGTGGATTTGGGTTCCATCACGTTGGAAAGCGACGCCGGGGCTCCGATCGCACAGCCCACCGTCAAACCCCAGGCAAAAGCGGTGCCCAAGACCCAAGGCCGCGTGCTCGCGGTCAACGAAGAACATGGATTTGTCGTCGTGAACCTCGGCAAAGTGGACAACATCAAAAACGACATGGCTTTTTCAGTAAACCAAGATGGCCGGACTATCGCCACACTTTCCGTCCTGGAAGTTCGAGACGCCATGTCCGCCTGCAATATCAAGGACCTTGATTCCGGCCGCACCATCGCCGTGAACGACGTGGTTTTCTTACAATAAACCACCCCCGTCATTTTTTTGACTCTTGTCCGCCTATCAGGCAGACTTTATCGCAAGGATCTTCAAGAGGAGGTTTTTTTTGAATCCAAAAATAAAGAGTTTTATAATTTCTATCCTGCTGGGATTGATTTTCCAATTTGCTGCTCTTGCCGCCACGGAAGAATGGTCCAAAAAGGAGCCGCAAGGATTTCCCGCTGACGCCGCACATTGGGAGAAAGCACAGGCCAAGGCCGAATCCAACCTGCAAAAGCAGAATCTCAAATTGCCCTTTACGGTCATCCATCCCGACGGGGTGGCCCAGCACTTCGATGACAACGGACTTTTGATCTGGCAGGATGGAATGGTCTGGCCGGGAATGGGTCTCGTTACCGGACCACGGGCGCCTCGAATCGAGTTTTTTTACGAGAATGGCAACCTGGTACGGGCGGAGCTCACCCCACCCCATGGGCTTGACGGCTACCCGCGTCTTGAAAAGGTGGTTTTCGATTTCAAGACGATGCAGGCAACGGCGGAGATTCCAACGGGAGCCTTGACCAAATCATCGATCCAAATGAAAAATGGCCTGGTGGAATTGTCGTTTGACTCCGCTGCGGGGGAGCGTTACATCATTCAGAAACGCCAGGATTTATCCTCCCCCTGGGTGAACACAGGTGAAATCATCGGCGGAGACGGGAAACGCGCCGTTTACCAAGAAACCGCGAGCGGCGAAAGCGCCTTTTACCGCGTGTTAAGGATTCTGCCTGCCCGGGTGATTTTTGCCCTCTCAAGCAACCCGTCGGCCCCCAAAGGTTTTCAAGGGTTTTTCAATACGCCTGTCGTACGCAACCGTTCTTTCTTCGACGGACTTGGAATAATTCCTATCGGGGCCGAGTACACGGACGCTTCAGGCGGTCTTCACCATCAGACTCTCAAAGACGGCCGCGTCGTCAAAGATGCAGGGAGATGGACAACTCTGGAATTCGGGTACGATGAATCCGGACGGCTTAAAACGATTACACGTTATGATTCGGACAACTGGGCTTTCTCCGTAGGGCACAGCTTTGAATTCAATCTCCCCGAATCTTCGGCGGTGGAATCCAGTCCCTACGGCGGAATAATGTCGATGACCGAGTATGAGTCCCTGAGTGAAGTCTCGGGGACAGCGGCGAACACGCCGTTGACCAATGCCACCGGACTCGAGCTTTTTCACGCCCCTGATTTTGACGCGCACGGCCCGGAGAACCCGAACCTCGTCGCGCTGGCCTCTTGGTACAATCCCTTCACTTTCCAACACAAGCTCTTCACCGGCGTCCCAAAAAAAACGGTTTGGCTCACGCTTCAGAGTGACGGTATGCGAGGACGAGCTTTCGAAACTTACTTCTATGACCGCTGGGGACAAATCGTCAGCGGGATCTTCCATCAGGCCACCTACACCGCGCCGGATGGCTCTAAGATTCGCGGTGAATTCGAATGGGATTTTGCCGGTCGGACGGGGACATTCAAATCGCAAGGACGAACAATCGTTTTTAAAGATCTGGGGATTGCCGGCGCGGAAAACCCAAATCCTCCGATTTCCCTTTTCGACCCTGTTAATTCCGACTTTACTACGTCAATCAGCGGAACGCTGGTATCGGACAGTATCGGTCAGTAGTCTGAGGATTTCATCCCGAATCTTGGAGGCGCTGAGTCCCAGCGAATCCAGCAAAACCTCGCGGCGGCCGTGCTCGATGAAGCGATCGGGAATCCCGAGCGTCCGGATCTTCGGAAGTTTCAACCCTGAAGTATTTTCTAGAAATTCAACGACGCCGCTTCCAAACCCGCCGGCAATCGATCCTTCTTCCGCCGTCACGAGAATGGGATATTCCCTCGCCAGACGCAGGATAAGATCCTTGTCGAGCGGCTTCGCAAAGCGCGCGTTGATCACCGCGATCGAGAGATTATTTTCCTCCTCGAGAAGCCGCGCGGCGTCGTAGGCCGCATACACGAGGCTGCCCAGCGCAAGAATAGCCGCGTCTTTGCCTTCGCGTAAAATCTCGGCACGGCCCCAGTGAATCGGCGCCGGCGGGACATCCTTTAAAACCGAAGAAGATTCTTCGGCCACGGCACCCCGGGGATAGCGGATAGCCGCAGGCCCTTCGACCCCGGGCACTGCAAAGCGCAGCATCGCCTCGAGCTCGCGTCCGTCTCTCGGCGCCATCACCGCAAGCCCGGGTACTTTCCTCAGATATGCGAGATCAAAAACGCCGTGATGCGTCGGGCCGTCTTCGCCGACGAGACCCGCGCGGTCCAGGCAAAAAATCACCGGCAGATTCTGCAGCGCCACGTCATGGATGATCTGGTCATGCGCGCGCTGGAGAAACGTCGAATAAATCGCGACGAGCGGCGTGGCGCCGGCCTTCGCGAGACCCGCAGCAAACGCGACACCGTGCTCTTCGGCAATGCCGACGTCAAAAAACCGCTTCGGGAAAGCCGTCGCGAATTCCGTAAGCCCCGTCCCCTCGCACATCGCGGCGGTAATCGCGACGACCGACGGATTTTCGGCCGCCAGCCCCAGCGCCGCTTTGCCGAACACCTGGGTATACGTTTTCAAGGAGGAGGATTTTTTAACCGTGCCGGTCTCGATGCAAAACGGCGTCGACGCGTGCCATTTTTCCGGATTGGCTTCGGCGATCTTGTAGCCTTTGCCCTTTTTCGTGACCACGTGCAGCAAGATCGGGCCGTTGATCTTTTTAATGTTGGATAAAATCTGGATAAGGTCCGCGATGCGGTGGCCGTTGAGCGGGCCGAAATAGCGGAATCCCATTTCTTCGAACAAAAGACCCGGCACAAAAAGATGCTTCAATCCCTCGTCGATTTTTTTGGCTTCAGCGACGACACGGCGTCCGACGCGCGGGATCTTTTTGAGCCCCGAGACAATGTCTTCACGCAGGTGGTTGTATAAAGGGCTGGACAAAAATTTGTTGAAGGACTTGCTGAGCGCTCCGACGGTACGGGAGATACTCATCTCGTTGTCGTTGAGGATCACAATAAGGTTTTCTTTGAGATGGCCAGCGTGGTTTAGGGCCTCAAACGCCATGCCGCTCACCAGCGACGCATCACCGATTACGGCGATGACTTTTCCGCTTTCGCCGGTGAGGACGCGGCGTCCCACCGAGATCCCCAAAGACGTCGACAACGACGTCCCTCCGTGACCGGTCGTGAACGCGTCATGCGGACTCTCATCTTTATTTGAAAAACCACTGAGGCCTCCGTGCAGGCGAAAGGTCTTGAAGGCCTCGCGTCGTCCCGTGATGATTTTATGGGCGTGGACCTGATGTCCGACGTCCCACACGATGGCGTCCTCGGGGGTGCTGAAACAGTAGTGAAGCGCCACTGTCAAATCAACGGCGCCCAGCGCCGCGCCTAAATGGCCGCCATTGACGGAAACCACCTCAAGGATATACCGCCTCAGTTCTTCCGCAAGGCGAGGCAAGTCTTCTTTGGAGAGCTTTTTTAAATCGTCGGGGCTGTTGATTTTTTCTAAAAGAGATCCCATAAACCTTTCCTTACTTGTCCCGTGTCAGCACAAAATCAGCGATGGCCTCCAGCACCGCCGTGCGGCGGCCAAACGGAGTGATCTCGGCCTTGGCCTTGCCGAGAAGCGCCTCGGCTTCTTTTTTTGCCTCGGAGACGCCAATCACTTTAGCATACCCCTGCCGGTCCATGATGTCATCCACAATTTGAAAGAGGAGCCCGACGTACTTTCCGTAGCGGTAAAGCGCCTGGACTTGCTTTTCGGAGCCGCCACCGAGAGTGGCGCCTACTCTAAGCGCTACCGCGATCAGCGCCCCTGACTTGTGCACATTGATGTATTCGGCGGTGGCGAGGTCCATGTCCTTATCTTGAAACTCCATGTCGACAGCCTGCCCGCCGACCATCCCTTCACTGCCGACGGCTTCCGCGACAAGCCGCGCGGCGTTCATCTGTCTTTCCAAGTCCAGTGCCGAGCGGACACCATTTTTCGAACAAAGCACCTTGAAGGCCAGTGTCAGAAGCGCGTCGCCGACGAGAAGTGCGATGTCTTCCCCAAACTTCATATGGCAAGCCGCCCGGCCCCGGCGCTCCTTATCGTTGTCCATGCAGGGCAAATCATCATGCGTCAGCGAATAATTGTGAATCAACTCAAGCGCGCAGGCGGCGGGCAACACTTTCCGGGTATCACCGCCGACGACGCGGCAGGCTTCAAGCGCGAGTATCGGCCGTATCCTTTTGCCGCCCGATAAAACGGCGTAGCGCATCGCCTCATGCAGCGTGGAGGGGTGGGCACCCTTGCCAGGCAAAAAAGACCCGAGGACCTTGTTGATCTTCGCAGACTGTTTTTCCAAATACTTATTGATGTCCAAAACACTTAGTCACCAGAGACCGGAGCACCAGAACACCAGAAAAATTATCCTGGTGCCTGGTGCCTGGTGCCTGGTGCTCTCTCTATTTTCTCTTTTTTGGTTTTGTTTCCGCCGCTTCTTCAAACGGGACGGCCTTGAATTTTCCGGTATTGGTTTTCATCAACACTTCCACTTTTTTTTCGGCTTCGCCGAGCCGTTTGGAGCAGATATCCGCCATGCG
>JAHFFL010000038.1 GCA_023247955.1 Candidatus Omnitrophota bacterium | reverse complement strand
AGGACCCGTCGCCCCATGCACGAAATGGAAAAAGATGGCTAATATTACTATTGACGGCAAGCCTTACGCGGTCAAAGACGGCATCACGGTCATCCAGGCGATCGATGAAGCGAAGACTGATCTGCCGCGTTACTGCTACCACCCCGGGCTTTCCATCGCCGGCAACTGCCGTATCTGCCAAGTCGAGGTCGAAAAGATGCCACGTACGGTGATCGCCTGCAACACGCGCGTCGCCGAGGGCATGGTGATCCATACCCGGTCCCCGAAGGCTAAAGAGTCCCAACAGGTGGTGCTCGAATTTCTGCTCGCCAATCATCCGCTCGACTGCCCGGTTTGCGACCAGGCCGGTGAGTGCGCGTTGCAGGATTATTACATGGACTACGGGCTTTATGACCCGAAGTTCAACGACCAGAAGGTGAAGAAAACCAAGAAGGCGATTGCTATAGGTCCGACGATCATGCTAGACCAGGAGCGTTGCATCCTCTGTTCACGCTGCGTGCGTTTCGGCGACGAAATCACAAAGACCAGCGATTTTGGCATTTTTAACCGTGGCGACCATTCGGAGATCGACGTTTATCCCGGCAAGGAACTCAACAACAAATATTCCGGCAACGTCGCTGACATTTGCCCGGTTGGCGCGCTCACGGACAGGGATTTCCGTTTTAAAATGCGTGTCTGGTACCTCGGTTCCCAGAAATCCGTTTGCCCCGGCTGCGCGCGCGGGTGCAATACCGAGATTCACTACGAGAAATCACGCCCGTATCATTTAAAAAAAGAACGCGTGATGCGGCTTAAGCCCCGCGAGAACCAGGAAGTCAATCGCTGGTGGATGTGTGACGCGGGCCGCTACGGATACAAATCCATTGATTTTAACCGTATCCAAAAAGTGAGGATGAATGGTCACGGGGTTGCCGAGCCGTCCTGGACCGACGCACTAAAAAAGCTCTCCGAAATTTTCGGCAAAGCCAATCCTTCTTCGTGGGCGGTGCTCGCTTCTCCGCAGCACACGAACGAGGAGCTGTATCTGGTGAAGCGGATTTTCAAAGATCACCTAAAGTGGACTCAAGTCGCCTTTTACGCGCCCGGGCAAGAGGGTGATGAGGACGACTTTCTGATCAGAAAAGATAAAAACCCCAACTCCGCCGGTACGGCGCAAATTTTAAGGCTTGATCCACAAACCGGTGATATGACACCGCTCGTGGAAAAAGCCAAGCGCAGCGAACTCGAGGGTCTTTTTATTTTCGGGCATGACCTGGCCAAGATTTACGGCCCCCAAACACTTGAGGCCGTCCGGCAAAAAGTAAAAACCCTTATTTTTGAGGGCCCGAATGAAAATCCGACCGCCGCCGCTGCGACTATCGTCCTTCCTTCCTGCTCTTACGCCGAGAAAGAGGGGACGTTCACCAATTTCCAAGGACGTGTGCAGCGAATCCGCAAGGCGGTGGAGCCAATCCCGGGATCGATGGCGACCTGGGACTGGCTGCTTAATTTGAGCGGTCTCCTCGGCCTGTCGCTCAAATACCGGAAGCCCGAGAATATTTTTGAGGATCTCGCTAAGGAGAATGACGCGTTTAGAGGTTTAGATTATAAAAAAATAGGAGACTTGGGAATTGTTTGGAACAAAAGACAGTAGCTGTCATTGCGAGGAGCGTAGCGACGAAGCAATCTATGCGACACAGAGATTGCTTCGCGGAGTTTACCCCGAGCGCAGTCGAGGGGATCGCAATGACACTGGGTGGTGTTGTGTTTACTGAGTTTTTAATCAAGACAGGGTTGGCACTTTTTATCTTGGGCAACGCGCTCAACTTCGCCGGGCTTCTCACCTGGGTCGAGCGCAAGCAAAGTGCGGTGATGCAGGACCGCATCGGCGCCAACCGCGCGCGCATCGAATTCAAATCCAAATGGCTTTTGCCGGTGAACTGGATTCTTGCGCCATTCAATGCGCTCGGCCTTTTCCATGCGCTGGCGGACGCCGTGAAGATGTTCGCCAAAGAAGATTTTATGCCGCGCGGCGCGGACAAATTCCTGCACACGCTGGCCCCGGCGATTTCGGTGGTGTTCGCGCTTTTGGCGTTTGCCGCGGTGCCGTTCGGGGACGTCTGGCATGTCGCCGGGCGCTCGATCAATCTGCAGGCGGCCGGCCTCAACGCCGGCATCCTTTTCGTCTTCGCGATGATGTCGCTGGGGGTTTACGGCGTGATCCTGGCCGGCTTTTCGTCGAACAACAATTACGCGATTCTCGGCGGCATGCGCGCGGCTTCTCAAATGCTCTCTTACGAAATCACGATGGGGATCTCGGTGATGGGAATTGTCCTCTGCTACGGGACGCTGGACCTGCAGGAGATTGTCCGCCACCAGTCGGGGCTGTGGGGGTTTGCGGTACAGCCGTTCGCGTTTATCCTTTTCATGACCGCCGCGCTTGCCGAGACCAAACGCGTGCCGTTCGACCTTCCCGAGGGGGAATCGGAGATCATCGGTTATTTTGTGGAGTACAGCGGCATGAAATTCGGCATGTTTTTTCTGACGGACCTGGTCGAGACGGTGCTTGTCGCGTGCCTGGTCACGACGTTTTTTTTCGGCGGCTGGCAGGTGCCTTATCTTCTGCCCGACGGATTCCATTTTCCGTGGGGCGCTGCTTTAGCCCTGCCGCATACGGCCGTGATTTTTCTCGGGGTCACTGCGTTTTTTCTGAAAGTCATTTTCTTCAACTGGTTTTTCATGGCGGTACGCTGGACGCTACCGCGTTTCCGTTATGACCAGCTGATGCATCTGGGATGGAAGATTTTGTTTCCCGCGTCACTGGTGAATACGCTCGTGACCAGCGTGATTATCGTGTGGAGAGGGTAAACGTGGCGACCAAAGTTATCAAACGAAAAGAGCTCGGCTTTTGGGACAAGACTTATTTGCCGGCGGTGGGGCGGGGGCTTTGGATCACCTCGAGGCATTTTTTCAGGAACATGTTTTTCCAGACGCTTCATCTTTTTGGGCTTGCAAAAAATTTTAGCGGGGCCGTGACTTACCAGTATCCCGAAGAGCAGCGCCCGCTCTCCAAACGCACACGCACGCGTCACCGCCTCACCAAGCGTGAAGACGGCTCCCCGCGCTGCGTGGCCTGCATGATGTGCGAGACCGTGTGTCCCGCGCGGTGCATCAACATCGTCGCCAAAGAAAATCCTGACCCGAATATCGAGAAGATGCCGGCGTCGTTTGATCTGGATCTGGGGATGTGCGTGTACTGCGGTTACTGCGTCGAAGTGTGTCCGGAGGACGCGATACGCATGGACACGCGAATCCTGGATATCGCGGCGTACAGCCGGGAAGGGATGAAGCTGGATATGGAAAAACTTTTAAATCCCACTACTTCGCCGGCAGATCCCAACCGAATCTGAACGTCATCAATCCCCCTGTCTTTCGATCTCTTTGTCCATCATCTTATGGAAATAACGGTCCGCCTCCTCGTCACTGGCGAAGATCGTCGTGTTGGGCAGGGCCTTGACGATGTCAAAGAGCCGCTGGATTTTCGGTTTGAGATGGCAAAATAAAAGCTCGCCCCCGTTTTGCGAAAGAAATTTTTTCATTGAGAAAAATACCCCGAGTCCGGCACTGGAGATATAATCCACCTGCTTTAAGTCGATGAGGACGCCGCGCGTCTCGGGAACGAGGAGCGGATTGACGCTTTTCTGAAAGTCGAGATAGGTGTCGGAGTCGATGGCCCCCGCCGGGATGACGGTGAAGAAGCCCTTCTTCTCTTTGTCCGCGCTGATTTTGACCTGCATTCTGCTATAATAAACCGCGGGGCGATGCCTTGTCCAGTCCAGTGATTAAGATAGAAGTGGAACCTAACCCCAACTGCCGCGAAAACGCGGAGTTTGTTTTCAGTTTGCTCGGGGCGCCGCGGCCGATTCGCGGCGTGCGGGTAGGAAAGACCGGGGAAGAGACGGACTGCGAGCTGACAGGCGTCGATGCCGGCGGTGTGTGGGTCGAAGCCCGCGCCGTGAAAGTGACGGACTCGGGGGCCGGTTACGCTTATTTGATTTATGGCGGCGGGTGGGGGATACGGTTAAAACCCGGCTCACACGCGGAGGAACCCTGGGATTTATCCAATCCCCGCCAATGGGGAGAGCCATTTAAGCTTTACGGCAGCGCGGACGATATTCTTTATTCGGAAAGCTAACGCCATGGAAATTTCAAAACCTGCTTTTACCCAATACCTGCTTGTCTGCGAAAATAAGAGAGAAGAAGGTGCTTGCTGCGGTGCGCGCGGTGGTGAGCGTCTTCGCGAACTTTTAAAAAAGGCCGTGAAAGAACGCGGGCTTGACTCGAAGATACGCCTGAGCCGCTCCGGGTGTCTCGACGTCTGCGCCGAGGGTCCGAACGTGCTCCTCATGCCGGACAATCTATGGTTCAAGCGGGTCGAGGAAAAAAATATTGAAGAAATTATCTCAAAAACGGTTGGGGGACTGAGTTAACATGTGGACAAAAGCGGCAAAGGCGGCGGATATCGAGGAAGGCAAGGCCGTTGTGGTCTCACTCGGCGGCAAGGATATCGCGATTTTTAAAGCCCAGGGAAATTTTTACGCGCTGGACAGCGTTTGTCCGCACCGCGGGGGTCCACTGGGCGAGGGGTACTTGGACGGCTTGGAGTTGACTTGTCCCTGGCATGCGTGGACGTTTGACTTGAAAACCGGGAACTGCTCCACCGCGGCCGACGTGCGGCAAAAAACATTTCCCGTGAAGCTTGAGCGCGACGAGGTGTGGGTGGACACCTGATATCAGAGGTAAGGATTGTTTTTCGAAAGGTAATTTTTGACGTAATCGGTAATGCCGGCGCTTAACGAGTGAAAGCCAAGCGACAAGCCGGTTTTTTTTAATTTCCGCGTGTCGGATTCGGTAAAATACTGGTACTGGTTTTTGATGGAGTCCGGCATTTCGATGTACTCGATGGCCGGTGTTTTTCCGCAGGCCCCGAACAGCGCCTCCGCGAGCGCGTTCCACGTCTCGGCCCTGCCGGTGCCGAGGTTGTAAATCCCCCGCCACTGAGGATTCTTATAAAACCACAGCAAGGACTCCACGGCGTCTTTCACGTACAGGAAATCCCTTTTTTGCCCGCCGTCGGGATATTCGTTTCGGTAGGATTTAAAAAGCCGGAGCCTGCCCGTGTCGCGGATCTGTTCAAAGCCCTTTTGAACCAAGCTGCGCATGTGGCCCTTGTGGTATTCGTTGGGGCCGTAGACGTTGAAGAAACGAAAACCGGTGAGCCGGTTTTGATGGCCGCGCCCGAGCACCCAGCGGTCAAAGTCGAGCTTGGATTGGCCGTAAGGGTTGAGGGGCTTAAGCCGCTCCGCCAGCTTGTCCTCATCCGAAAAACCCAGCTCGCCGCCGCCGTACACGGCCGCGCTCGAGGCGTACGACAGGTACGCATCGTTGTCGAGGCACCAGCGGGCGATCCGCTCTGAATATTCGGAATTATTTTTTCTTAGGAATGAGCGGTCCTGCTCGGTGGTATCCGAGCAGGCGCCCATGTGGAAGATCGCGCGGACTTTGCCGTTAAACTCTTTTTTCTCAAGACGGCCGATGAATTCGTCGGATTCGCAGTAAGAGTCAAAATCCCGTTTTTTGAGATTGTTCCACTTGGGTGAATTTTTAGCCCCTTGGTCCACCGCGAGTATATCCCGGCGTCCAAGCCCATTTAACCTCCAGACTAGAACACTCCCTATAAACCCCGCCGCTCCTGTCACAACAATCATGTTTTCTCCGTTGTACAAGGAAGCATTCTAACACAGCCACTTCCGAGAAACTAGCCGGTGCCAATGGGGTCAGACCCCTCTGGCACCGAGAAATTCACTGGTTTCGGCCCTCATTTGATGAAAATTTTTAAAGAGTCTTTTGGCTGTAGCCGGATTCCCGTGAAATTGCTGAAGAATCCAATTTGTGTTAATCCAATGATTTTTCGGATCAATATCCATGTAACGGCCATAGCTGGACCATCGATAATTCTCAAGAGCTTGCACTGTTCTGGATTCCAAAGGATTTTGATGAATGTAGCGAACTAAAGCAAGGACATACGAATCTGTTTGGACAAGACGCGAATGGTATCGTCCCTCAAAAAGAGCGCCGTTTCTGGCATATTTGAAATTAATATACTGCGCGTAGGGGGCTTGCAATTTTTGCATGCATTTGTGGAGATTTGCAAGCCGAGTTTTCAAAAAAAGATGGAAGTGATTATCCATCAAGCAGTAAGCGTATAGGTCTAGTGAGGACCCTTCAATGATTTTTCGCAACATTCTTAGAAAAATCTCTCTGTCCTGCTCGTCGATAAATATCGGACGTTTATCTACACCACGATTGTAAACATGGTATAAAGCTCCCTTATAAAGCGGCCTAGGTGGTCTCGGCATATTCAGCTCTCCTTTTTGTGGTGCCAGTGGGGTCGGAGCCCTCTGGCACTTTTGTCCCCTCACCCTTACTAGACGACACAACCCCCTATTTTCGTTCAAAAAATTTGAAAATAATTTCGATAGGTGCCAGAGGGGTCTGACCCCAAGGTAGCGGATGTCGTGTTATAATCAAAGTTGTATGAAGATACTTATAGTTGGCTGCGGGTATTTGGGGACGGCACTGGGCGTGCGCCTGGCGGAAGCCGGGGCGGAGGTGTGGGGGATACGCCGTGACTGGTCAGCTGGCGAAAAAAACGCAGGCGCGCCGGGTTTAAACAGGATTCGAAAGATTGAGGCGGATCTACTGAGGCCGGAATCGCTAGAGAAGCTTCCTACGGTAGATTTTGCGGTGCTCTGCCAAGCGCCCGGCCGCGAAGGGGACAGTTATGAGAGGACCTATTATAAGGGAACGCGCAACCTGATTGAGGCCATGAAGAAATCCGCCGCTTGCTTTATTCTGGTATCCAGCACCCGCGTGTATTCGACCAAGGACGGCTCATGGGTGGATGAAGATACCGATCCCAGCACGGGGGGTGAGGTGAACGAAAATAGCCGCTGGCTTTTGGAGACTGAAGATTGGGCGCTTCGGAATTCCTCCTGCATGGTCTTTCGTCTGGGCGGAATTTATGGACCTGGAAGAAATCGTTTGGCTTCGACGGCAAAAAGCCGGGCACCCCGCTCCGGCTACGTGAACCGCATCCATGTCGAAGACGCTGTGTCGGGGATTCGGCTTTTGATGGATAAAGGAAAGCCGGGTGAGATTTACCTGGGCGTGGACGACTGCCCTTCCGCGGATGCTGAGGCCGGTGCGCCTGTTTTGGGCAAGCGCTGTTCCAATCAAAAAATCAAGCGTTTGGGCTTGTCTCTAAAATATCCTACATATAAGGAAGGTTACTCTGCGCTCCTAAAGATTGAAGGGGCACGGTGATCGGCCTATCCGTGCTTCCTGCCGTGAATGCTTCCCTAAATGCCACGACTGCAGTCTTGCTCGTCTTGGGTTATTTTTTCATCCGCCGGAAAATAGTCATGCGGCACAAACAATGCATGCTCACGGCCTGCGGCACTTCCGCGCTTTTCCTGGCAAGCTATCTTTATTATCATTTTCACCATGGCCTAACGCGTTTTGGCGGCAAGGGTTTTGTCCGCGCGTTGTATTTTGTGATTCTTGTTTCTCATACGTTTCTGGCGGTAGTGATTCTGCCAATGGTGGCTGTGGTGCTTTTTTGGGCCTTACGCGGGCGCTTTGATAAACACGCGCCGATAGCCCGCATCACGCTCCCCATTTGGCTTTATGTGTCGGTGACCGGAGTCGTTGTCTACTGGATGCTTTATGGAAACCTTACTTGTTGTTGATGACAACCGGGATTTAGTCGGCCTGCTCAAGGTGTTTCTTGAGCGGAAGGGGTACCGTCTGCTTACCGCTTATGACGGTGAAGAAGCGATTGTGATTCTTCGCCGCTCGCTGCCGGATCTGGTGATCCTCGACATCGGCATGCCGAAGAAGGGAGGGCTCGACGTATATAAGGAAGTGAGCACCCGTCATGGGCGTCTCAAGACCCCGGTCCTCGTTGTGACCGGGCACGAGCAGTTGAAAGGGGTGTTCGAAGACATTTCTTTCAGCGGTTTTTTAAGCAAACCTTTTGAGTTTGAGATATTGCTTAAAACCATCCAGGCCATCTTGAAAAAAAGAGGGCTCCCCAACGTGTTCATCCTGGACAACCCGCGGCAGAACCCCCGG
>JAHFFL010000037.1 GCA_023247955.1 Candidatus Omnitrophota bacterium | reverse complement strand
CAAGGGCCGACATACCGAAAGCAAAAAATTCCGCTCGCACGCTTTTGCCCTCAAGAATTCAAGATCTCCCAGGCCGCGGGTTCCGAAACGGAAATCGTAGCCGACGGACAACACCCCCATGCCCAGCCGGCCGATCAACAGATCCGATAAAAAACGCTCGTGGTCCATTCGTGAGAAGGCCCGTGTAAAACGGATCACCAGCGCCTCCGAAATCCCCATCTCCTCAATAAGCCGCAAGCGGTGAGGGAGCGACATCAGGATAGGGTGCGCGCTTCGCGGTTCAAGAATTTTAAGCGGATGCGGGTCAAAGGTCACCACCATCGAGACAAGCCGCGAATCATGGGAATGCCGAAGCATCCGGCTTAGAATCGCCTGATGGCCGCGATGCACGCCGTCAAAAACGCCTATCGCGATCGAGCGGGATTTTTTCCTAAGGCGGACACCGCCGACGCCTTCATAAACTTTCATTGGATCAGCCGTTTTCCGATTTCATCGCAGCTCAGTCCAAGCGCCGACTCCGCCGCGAGCGAACCTTCAAGATGGAAACGTCCGACACGCGTCCTCACCAGAGAGCTCATGACAGCCCCCGTGCCCAACTTCCGCCCCGCCGCTTCGCAGAGCGTCCGCACATAAGTCCCTTTTGAGCATGAGATAAAAAAATAAATCTCCGGCGGAGAAAATTTCAAAAGTCGGAACTCGGCGATTTCCACGGTGCGCGGCTCGGCCTCCACCGCGACTCCGCGCCGGGACCATTCATACATTTTTTTGCCGCGGATCTTCACCGCCGAAAACGAGGGCGGGGCCTGTTGCTGCGCGCCGCACAGCTCCTTAAAAACCTGCGTTACCTCTTCCTCACGGATGAAAGCGTTTTCCGCCGTGGACACCACTTTTCCCTCCAAATCCTGGGTATTCGTCGTGATCCCGAGCGTCATGCTCCCGTAATAATCTTTGTCAAGACTGCTCAGTGCCCCCGACAAAGCGGTGGCCTTGCCGATCAACAACACGAGAAGACCGCTCGCCATCGGATCCAACGTCCCCGCGTGGCCGATGCGCCGCTCCCCCAGGCGCCGGCGGAAAAAATCCACCGCGTCGTGGCTGGTCCATAGGATGGGCTTGTTAAAAAGCAGGATGCCGTTTATTTTTTGTCGCCCTTGATTTTCTTCAGGATGTCGTCGATCTTGAAACTGTGCTCGATGGACTGGTCGGCCTCAAAACGAATGTCGATCGCGTATTTCATATTGATGCGCTCCACCGCGAGATGCCTGATCCACGCCATGTTTTCGTTCAGCACTTCCTCGGTGGCCGCTTTTTGGTCGTCATCCCCAAGCACGCTGTAAAACACCTTCGCAAAACGCAGGTCGTCGGTCAGCTCTATCCGCGTGACCGTGATAAAACCCATGCGCGGGTCGTGCAGGTCCTCCAGAAAAATCAAGCTGATAATCTTCCTAAGCTCTTCGGCTACCTGATCGGAACGTTGCGACATAAAAACTCCTTTACGGTCTTGGATGAAACTTTGCGTGTATCCCTTTAAGCCGTGATTTTTCCACGTGTGTGTAAATTTGCGTCGTCGAGATGTCCGAATGGCCCAAAAGCTCCTGGACCACGCGCAGGTCCGCGCCGTTTTCCAAAAGGTGGGTCGCGAACGAATGCCTCAGGATATGCGGATACACTTTTTTCCGTATCCCCGCGGTCTTGGCGTATCTCTTTAAAATTTCCCAAACGGTTTGACGGGACATCCGCCGGCCGGCGCGCGTGATAAAAAGCGCCTCTTCGGACCGGCCCCGAAGCCACGGCGTCCTCACCTTTTCCATATAGCGCTCCACCGCGCGGCGCGCCATGCGCCCCAAGGGGACTATCCTTTCCTTGTCTCCCTTTCCCCTCACGCGGAGGATTCCCTGCTCCCAATGAATATCACCGGTCTTGAGACCCGAGACCTCCGAAGCCCGGAGCCCCGTCGCGTACATCAGCTCTAGGCATGCCTGGTCCCGCGCGCCTTGCGGGCGGCGCGCATTGGGAAGCTTGAGAAGCTTTTCCACTTCGTCCTTACTCAGACATTCGGGCAGCGGCTTCCATGTCTTTGGCGCCTCCAACACTTCGGTGACATCCTCGCGCAGTTTGCCTTCTTCGGCCAGGAAGCGGTGCCACATGCGCACCGCGACCTGCAGACGCGAGACCGAGCTGGCCTTCAGCCCCCGGTCACGCTCCTTTAAAAGAAACTCCATGATCCGGTCCCGCGTGACTTCATTTAGCGAAACGACTTTTTTCTTGTGCAGAAAATCCAGGTATTTTCTCAGATCGCGCCCGTAGGCCTCCAGCGTATTTTTGGACAGCCCCTTTTCGACAGACAGATAATCCAAAAAAAATCCCAGCAACTGATCCATACGGGCCCTTGTTGAAATTTCTGCGCTACTTTGATGAATCCGAAGCCGGTGCGGCCGGAGAAACTGAATTGGCCGGTTTGGCGGCAAAATCCGGCGACGACAAGTCGATGTTGTCCGGCAGTAGGTTGTCTTTCATCTTGTTATAAGTAAAGTTTCCGGCAACGGCGCGTTCTATCCGTTCAAGCTCCGCCCGCGTCATGCTCTCATCGGAATGCGAGTAATCCCCGCTTTGTACCTTCTCGGAAAGCCGCGAGAGGGCCTCGAGCTGGGGCTTCAGCTCGCTTTGTTTTTCCGGTGTGAGGTAATGCACCATCTCAGCCAGGTGGTTCACGGCTTCCTGGGCGCAGCGCGCAACCTTCTTGCGGTTACCGCCCAGCCAGTGCAGCCACTCCTCATGCCAGCTTTTCCAAAACGTAAAATGGGTCTTGTAATAATACTCGTTGGAAAACTGCTTTTCATACTGCCCCTCCTGCAGGTACACCACCTGCGCCACATGCGCCGGCTCCTTTTTCTTGCGGGTAAATTTCTTCGGCAGAGAGGCGCATCCCGTGACGTTCATGAGCATCACGCCCGCCAGCAACCACCCGATCCGTTTTTTCATTGTGACCTCCCCAATAATTTTTTAAATTCACCCTCACGGATGACCTTTACGCCCAACTTCTTCGCTTCTTCCAATTTCGAGCCCGGCGCCTCGCCGGCCACGACAAAATCCGTTTTCTTGCTCACACTCGACGATACTCTCCCGTCGCGGTCCAGAATCTGTCTCGTGGCCTCCTCGCGCGAGAAATCCTCCAGCGCGCCCGTCAACACAAAGGTCCGGCCGGCAAACTCCGACGAAACCATTTTTTTCTTTTCTTCCCGGACGCTGACCCCGGCCCTTTGCAGCCGCTCGAGAACCTTTAGGTTTTCCCGGTTCTTGAAAAATTCGCCCACGCTTTTTGAAATCACGCCGCCGATCGCGTGAATCGATTCGACTTCTTCCGCAGAGGCCCTCGACAGTTTTTCCACAGAACCAAAGCGTCCGGTCAAAAGCCGCGCCGCGTTCACACCGACATGGCGTATCCCCAGCCCATAAATCAGGCGGTAAAGCTCCCGTTTTTTACTCGCCTCGATCTGCCGTATCAAATTCTCGGCGGATTTTTCTCCCATCCGTTCCAGACCCGCGAGTATTTCTTTTTTTAAAAAATAAATGCCCGAGAAATCCGCGACAAGCCGCTGGTCCACCAGCTGGTCCACCAGCGCCTCTCCCAGCCCCTCGATATCCATCGCCTTGCGCGAGGCAAAGTGCAGGAGACGGGCCTTGAGCTGCGCCGTACAACCGATATTTACGCAGCGGCAAGCAACCTCCCCTTCCTCTCTCGAGACGCCGGATCCGCAAACCGGACAATGCCCGGGAAATACGTAGCGCTTTTCCTTGCCTGTCCTCTTCTTGGTCAGCACTTCGAGGACCTGCGGAATAATCTCCCCGCTTTTTTCAATAAGCACCGTGTCGCCTATCCTAAGCCCCAGACGCTCGATCTCGTCCTCGTTGTGCAGCGTGGCCCGGGCCACCGTTGTGCCGGCTAAAAACACCGGCTCAAGATGCGCCACCGGCGTCAAGACACCGGTACGCCCCACCTGCACGGAAATATCGAGCAACCTCGTCTGGGCCTTTTCAGCGGGAAATTTATAGGCGATTACCCAGCGCGGGCTCTTGTTTGTCGCGCCGAGCGCTTCGCGCTGCCGCAGCTCATTCACTTTGACTACAAGACCGTCGATTTCAAAATCCAGTTCCGCCTTTTTTGCCGCCCACAAATCGCAGGCCGTGTTCACCTCCTCAAGATTTTTACACAGACGGCGATGCGGACTCACGGGGACGTTTACTTTTTTAAAGAAATCGAGCACTTCCTCATGAGTGCGAAAACCGTTCTTCTCATAAAGACCCAGCCCGTGCGCGATAAACCGTAGTCCGCGCTCGGCCACAGCTTCCGTGTCCAAAAGCTTCAGCGATCCGGCCGCCGCATTCCTCGGATTGGCGAAAAGCTCCTCACCCTCTTCCTGCTTGCCACGGTTAAGCTTCAGAAAAACCGTCTTCGGCATAAACACTTCCCCGCGAATTTCAAGCGGGGAGGGAATTTGCCCGACGCCTTTGAGCGTCGTCGGGATTTCTTTTATCGTTCTCACGTTTTCAGTCACGTCGTCGCCAAAGCGGCCGTCGCCTCGAGTCGCGGCGCGCATAAGCGTCCCGTGCTCATAGAGGAGTGAGAGCGACACCCCATCGATCTTAAGCTCCGCGACATACTCGAACGACTCCCCCTTTAAATTTTTTCTCACGCGCTCGTCGAACGCCGCGAGCTCTTCCCTGGAATACGTGTTGTCGATGCTGAGCATCGGGATGGGATGGGCCACTGTCTTAAACTGTTTCTGCGGCCTTCCGCCGACCCGGCGTGTCGGCGAATCGGCGCGGCGAAGCTCGGGGTATTCTCCCTCCAAACGCTCGAGCTGTTTGAACAGCCGGTCATATTCGGCGTCGGAAATCTCCGGGCTACTCCGTTCATAATACAGCCGGTTATGGCGGTTGATCTCCCGGCGCAACCGCTTGGCGAGAAGAAGCTCTTTTCTTTTAGAGGCAGTATTCAACGCAGAAATCCTGAAACTCCTGAGTCGGCGGCTCCCAATGGCAAGTCGTTTTCCGGATGCAAACGCCCATCTCACTTTCGGCGATCTGTTTAATCAGCGTCTCAATCCGCTCTCTGCTCCCCTCACAGACCATTTCGACACGGCCGTCCGGAAGATTTTTTACCCAACCCCCAAGGCCCAACTCAAGCGCCACTCGTTCCGTTGTGTAGCGGAAACCTACGCCTTGCACGCGCCCCTCATAATAAACATGCGCGCGGTGCGAGGCGGCCGGCGGTGGCTTAGATCTCTTTTTCGATGATTTTTTCAATTTCTTTTCTCAGCTTGACGCTGTCATGCCGCACCAGCTCCGTCTGGTTGCCGACATCCGCCAAAAGGATCGCGGCGTGCGTGATTTTTTGAATGTCTTTCACGTGGCCAACGATGACGGGAAACTGGTTCTTTTTGGAATATTCCCACGTGGATTCGTCGGACAATTTAGAATTGGAAATCAACACATAATCGAGCGCGTCTTTGCCGAGATATTTGATGATCTCCTTCACGTGATCGAGCGCGTCAAAATGGGTGGTCTCTCCCGGCTTGGTCATTAAATTACAAACGTATATCTTTTTTGCTTTCGTGCGGGTAACAGCCAAGCGGATATTTTTTAAAGCCAGGTTTGTGATCACGCTGGTGTAAAGATCGCCGGGCCCGATGATCACAAAATCCGCCGAAAGAATGGACGCAAACGCGTCCGCGTCCGATTCCGGCCCCGGCTCATGCCAGAGTTTTTTGATACGAAGCTCCGCTCTCCGGCCGTAACCCACGTCGATCTTGCTCTCCCCCCTGATGATCTTGCCGTTCTCGAACTGCGCGACGAGACTGGTCAGCGTGCGCGTCGCCGGCAGGACTATCCCCTGAATATTCAAAATGTCGCTGAGCGCCTTCACGGCCTCAGGCATCGAGCCCTTGACTTCCGAAAGCACCGTAAGAAAAATATTCCCGAAGCTGTGCCCGTAAAGCTCGCCGCCCCTGTCAAAGCGGTACTGCATGATCTGATTCATGACCTCCGGCGCGTTGGAGAGCGCGACCAGACTTCTACGGATATCGCCGGGAGGAAGGATGCCGAACTGCTGGCTCAACTTCCCCGAAGAACCGCCGTCGTCGCTCATGCTCACGATCGACGTCAGCAACACATGGGGGATGGCCTTCAATCCCAAAAGCAGCATAAAAAGCCCCGTACCGCCGCCGAGACAGGCGATGCGGATCTTTTTTATCCTCACGGCGTTGAAACGCATGATGAATTCCCGCGTATTGTACGGCTTCAGGATATAATCGGCCGCGCCGCTTTGTTTAAATTCAAGAATCTTCGAGGGCTCTTTCCGGGATGAGAGAACGATAAAATCTTTTTTGGATCTTTGCAGAAGCCCAAGAATTTTCTCTGTTTTGCCGTTTTGGGCCGCGTAGAAGTCGCCGTCAAAAACCACGGTCGGAGAACTTGCGCGCAAGGCCTGACGAATCTCCTCTTCACGGGAAACTCCGCGGACCTTCACTTTGAGCCGGGACAATACCCCAGACAGCTGGGACACCGTTTCATCGCCGCCTATCACCAACACGTTGGCTTGCATGCCTTAAATCCTTCCGTCCCGCGTCACCACGCGCCGCTCGTGGTCCAGAAGGCGCCGCTTTCTCCACACGCCCGCCGCGTACCCCGTCAGATCTCCGCCGTGGCCAATCACTCGGTGACATGGAATCACAACAGCGATTTTATTTTTATTCAAAGCGCCGCCCACGGCCCGCGCAGCGCGCGGGGCTCCCACCGCCGCAGCAAGTTCCCTATAGGAGGCGCGATGCCCATAACGGATGCGTCGGAGTTTATCCCACACCAGGGACTGGAAACAGGTGCCCTCAAGCCGCACCGGGACAGAAAACCCCGTACGCTTCCCACGGAAATACTCGTCTAGCTCCTTCGCGCAGCGCCGGAGCAAAGCGGGGACCGCGGCTTTCTTCCCGCTGACGGCCGCGGGACGGCTCACAAACACCACCGACGATACTGCCTTCCCGTCTCCGGCGATCTCCATCCATCCTATCGGGCTTTTGTAATAAACTTTTTGCAAAGGTTCCTTTGTCCTATTATTTTCCATCAGCCAAGGCCGTTATTTTATCGAGAACGCCCAAAAAAAACTCTTTATCTTGTGCGTGCGTCAGAAGTCCGGCAACTTTTTCCTTATCCACCCAGCGCGCTTCGGGGTTTTCTTTGTCCAGGGGCTTGAGCGCCGTTTGGGAAGTTCTGAACAAAAATAGAGTGATGGTCTTTCGTTCCGACCTGTCCTCCGTGGCGTCCCGACCGATTTTGTACCGCTCGTAAGTACCGAGATCACCCAGATAAACGAGCTCCCGGACGCCGGACTCCTCGTGAATCTCCCGTTTGGCCGCGGCCAGCGCGCCTTCGTCAGGATCGAGATGCCCTTTGGGAAGCGACCACGAGTTGCCGTTTTGGTTTACGACAAGCACCTGGCCGCGCGGATTTAGAACCACACCGCCCGCACTTTGTGTAACCTTCATAAATCCCCTTTAATTCAACCCACTGAACTTATCAGGATAACACGACTCGGGGAATAAAAAAAGTGCCAGAGGGGTCAGACTCCTGTGGCAACAAAGGGAGAAAAAATCGGGGCGGGCGGATTTGAACCGCCGGCCTCTTGGTCCCGAACCAAGCGCTCTAGCCAAGCTGAGCCACGCCCCGTAAAAACAAAAAGTGTTTGATTATAACCGAGAGGTTGTTTTCTGCAAATCTTTGATACGGTTTTCTTGTCTGTCCTCTTGAAGGGACTTGTAAATCATGATTTGGGTTTTTGTGGCCTTGCTGTCCACAATAAACTTTATCCCGAAGAGCGCCGCAAGCACCAAAGACTGAAGAAAATAACGCTTGAAAAGAAAAGACCCCGAGAAAGATAACGCTGCAAGCGCAAACCACAAAAAATTCAGCATTTTCTGGCTTCCGGAGGATTTTTTAAGCGGGGTAATCATGCGACGGCAATGCGGGCAGGCAATCTGAAGGCGGTCCGTAAAAAGCCGCTTCGCCTTTTGGACAAGCTCTGCGGGCACTCGCTCACGCTCCGACTCCGGCTCTTCCCGAAGGATATCCTCCGCCCTTTGTCTGGTCAAATAACCCTCAATTTGTTTATCCAAGGTGTCTTTTGGTTCGTTTACCGTCACCGTTTTATCC
>JAHFFL010000036.1 GCA_023247955.1 Candidatus Omnitrophota bacterium | reverse complement strand
AACGCGAACTACAGAAATTTTTGCCTCGTAGAAGGAAAAACACCTAAAAAAATTAGAAGCTGGAAAGAAATCCCGGCGATGCCGACGGCCGGATTTAAGGAGCTCGTGCTTACGACGTTTCCGGCGCCGGATGCCGCGAAGATTTTTCAGACCAGCGGGTCGACGTCCGTAAACAAAGGCGCGCATTTTTTTGATACGCTGCGGCTTTATGATGCTGCCATTGTTCCTCCGTTCAGAAAATACCTTGTGCCGGATCGTGAGCGTCTTTCCTTCTATTTTTTGATAAGCCCGCCTGCGGAAACGCCCCATTCTTCGCTTTCCTACATGATGGGCGTGGTGAACACCCATTTCGCGAATCAAAAAGGGCGTTATTTCATGAGAAAAGAAGAACTTCTATTTGAACCATTACTCAGAGACCTTCGTCGTGAGCGACAAAAAGTATTTCTTCTTGCGACGGCGTTTTCCCTGAAAGGTTTTCTCGATTTTTTGAGGACAAAAAAAATCCGCCTGCGCTTGGATGAAGGATCGCGGCTTATGGAAACCGGTGGGTTCAAGGGAAGAACAAAAGAAATTTCAAAGTCGGCGCTCTACATCGAGTGCGGCGAACGACTCGGGCTTAAGAAAGAATACTGCGTCAGCGAGTACGGAATGACCGAGCTCTCGAGCCAATTTTACGACACGACGCTTGCCGATCAAATCGCCGGAATAAAGCGAAGATCCTTTAAGATCGGCCCCGCGTGGACGAGGACGCTCGTGATCGACGCCGCGACGGGAAGGGGAGCCAAGCGCGGCGCGCGGGGTCTTCTTCGGCATTTCGACTTGGCAAACCGCGGATCCGTGCTTGCGGTGCAGACTGAGGACATCGGAGAAAAAAGAGCTGAAGGATTCGAGCTTATCGGCCGCGCGAAAAATTCCGAGCTACGCGGTTGTTCACTTACTTACGAGGAATTTATCGCCAAGAGCGGCTAGTGTTTTTTCTTGGGATCTTCTTTGAACTGTTCTTTTTCGGTCGAGCCTTCCATGCTGAGTGTGCTCGCCAGACCTTGGCTCGCTACCTCGGTGACGGCATCGAAATACCCGGTGCCGACGAATTCCTGGTGCTTGGTCGCTTCGTAGCCGTCTTTTTCCGCTTCAAACTCCGAGTTTTGCAGGCGCGAGTAGGCGCTCATGCCGTCTTTGGAATATCCTTTGGCCAGCATGAACATGCTGTAGTTTAGCGAATGGAATCCCGAAAGCGTCACGAACTGGAATTTATAGCCCATCTGCCCGAGCGAGTCCTGAAATTTGGCGATGGTCGCGTCGTCAAGATTCGCTTTCCAGTTGAAAGAGGGCGAGCAGTTGTAGGCCAGAAGCTTCCCTGGGTAACGCCCGTGGAGTGCTGCGGCAAACTCCTTGGCCTCGCCGAGATCGGGCTTGGACGTCTCAAACCACAAAAGATCCGCGTAAGGCGCGAACGCGAACCCTCTGGCGATCGCCTGCTTGATCCCCGGCTTTAGCGGATAAAAACCCTCGTGAGTTCTCTGCCCGTGGATAAACGGCTGGTCATAGGGGTCCACGTCGCTCGTGATGAGCGACGCGCTGTGGGCATCCGTGCGCGCGATGAGAATCGTGGCTACTCCCGAGACATCGGCGGCGAGTCGCGCGGCGATGAGCTTGGTGATAAATTCGCGGGTCGGTACCAACACCTTTCCGCCGAGATGCCCGCATTTTTTCACCGAGGCCAGCTGGTCCTCGAAATGGACGCCGGCCGCGCCTTCTTCAATCATGTGCTTCATGATCTCAAACGCGTGCAGCGGCCCGCCGAAGCCCGCCTCGGCGTCGGCGACCAGCGGCGCCATCCATTGCGTGCCGTGATCGTCCTTCAGGTGATGGATCTGATCCGCGCGCAGGAGCGAATTGTTGATACGCTTGATGAGATACGGCACGCTGTCTGAAGGGTACAAGCTCTGGTCGGGATACATGCGGAGGGAATTATTCATGTCGGCCGCGACTTGCCAACCGCTCACATAAATCGCCTTGAGCCCCGCCTTGACCTGCTGTATGGCCTGATTGCCGGTGACGGCGCTTAAGACATGCACGTATTTTTCCTCGTTCAAAAGTTTCCAGAGGCGGTTCGCGCCCAGTTTCCCCAGCGTGTATTCGCGCTCGACGGTGCCTTTCAGTCGGTGAACGTCCTCCGGACTGTAGGGCCTGACAATCCCTTTCCAACGCGGGGAAGTTTTCCATTCTTTACCGATTTTTTCAACAAACTCATTTTTTTCCATGTCACAGCTCCTTCGTGGGTCTCGGCGATGTAGCGCAGGTTTAAACCTGCGCTACGTAAGCCCAGTTTATTCCAGTGAGTCGTAAGCTTCAAGCGTCAAAAATTCGGGAAAATTTTTGCTCGCCGTCATTTTCATAAAAAGGGCGGCGGCTTCGCTGAATTTGCCGCCGCTAAAATTTTCTTCGCCTGCCGATCGTCGGATTTTTTCAAGCTCCTCATCGAGGATGGCGCGGACCAGCTCCGCCGTGACCGTCCGTCCGTCGGACATCCGGGCCTTGTGCCGGGCCCATTGCCAGACCTGTGCCCGTGAGATCTCAGCGGTCGCGGCGTCTTCCATCAAATGGTAAAGCGGGACACAGCCTGCGCCGCGCAGCCAGGATTCCAGATAGAGAATGCCCACATTGATATTGGTGCGTAGTCCTTTTTCGGAGATTTCCCCGGCCGGCACCGAAAGAAGATCTTTGGCGCTCACGCGAACCTCATCGAGTGTCCGTTGGATTTGGTTCGGACCCGGCAGATGTTTGTTGAAAATTTCAAGCGCCAAAGAGACAAGAGCCGGGTGGGCGACCCAGGTGCCGTCGTGGCCGGCCAGGACCTCTCTCAATTTGTCGGCCTTCACTTTTTCCAGCGCGGCCTTGTTCGCCGCGGCATCGTCCTTGATCGGAATCTGGGCCGCCATGCCGCCCATCGCGTGAATGCCGCGGCGGTGGCAGGTCTTGATGAGGAGACGCACGTACGAATCCAAAAAAGGCTTGTCCATCGTGACCAGCACGCGGTCAGGCAGGACAAAATCAGGGCGGGCGCTGAATTTTTTGATGAAGCTGAAGATATAATCCCAGCGACCGCAGTTGAGCCCCGCCGAGTGGTCTTTCAGCTCATAGAGGATCTCGTCCATCTCAAACGCGGCGAGGATAGTCTCGATCAGCGCGGTCGCGCGTATCGTGCCGCGAGAGATGCCAAGCGCGTCCTGCGAGAAATTGAATACGTCATTCCAGAGCCGCGCCTCAAGGTGGCTTTCCATTTTTGGCAGGTAAAAATAGGGGCCCGTGCCGTTTTTCAAGAGCGCTTTTGCGTTGTGGAAAAAATAAAGCCCGAAATCAAAGAGCGAGGCCGAAACCGGCGCCCCGTCGACCAGGAGATGTTTTTCAACCAGATGCCAGCCGCGGGGTCTGACCATCAGCGTCGCGGTCTTCTCACCAAGCGCGTAGTGTTTCCCCTCGGGGCTCGTGAAGTCCACCCGACCCTTCACCGTGTCGCGGAGATTGATCTGTCCCTGGAGATTGTTGTGCCAGGTGGGAGAGTTGGCATCCTCAAAATCCGCCATGAAGACATGAGCGCCGGAGTTTAAGGCATTCACGATCATCTTGCGCTCGACGGGGCCGGTGATTTCCACCTTGCGTTCGATGAGATCGCGGGGGATAGAAGCGACTTTCCAGTCGGCATCCCTGATTTTTTGGGTTCCGGGTAGAAAATCCGGGAGTTTTCCCGAGTCGATTTCCTGTTGCCTGGTCACGCGCCGATGCAGGAGCTCCACGCGGCGGGATTCAAAGCGACGCGCCAGCGAAGCGATAAACTCCAACGCCGGCTGCTCTAGAATTTCTTCCGCTTCGTGCTGCGCGGGCGCCTGGATCTCAACGCCTTCGGGCATGGGTTCCTTTCTTGTCGTAATTCACTTTATATATCATAATAGTCCGGCTGTGTAAGCAAAAAAAATCAACGCATGGGGTCTAAAATCTTTGGAACGGTCGCTGCAACGCTTGGTTGAGAGACGCGAGAGGTTTTTGAAAGGAAGGTCCGTACTCTCCATCGCCGATTCCCTCGGGCATCTTTCGCGCCGGTGGCTCGATAGAAAATATTTTTTCAGAAAGAAAGCGCTGAAGCGGCTCACTGAGAAATCCGGTTTTTCCAAGGCCATGGCCGAGGTACTCCTCGACGCGCTTTTTATCGAGCTTTCGGAGACCAAGCTCCGGCGGCTGCTTAAAGCGGAGCTCGGCGACCCTTTGCTTTTAAACGGTTTCAGATACGATCCGGTCACTCGCGCAAGGCGGCGGGCACTCGGCCCTCCACTGGCGGCGCATATTTTTTCGGGCAACGTGCCCAACCCCGCGATAATCAGTTTTATTCTCGGCATGCTTCTAAAAAGCGCCAATATCGGAAAGGTCTCTTCAAAAAACGAGGGATTTTTGGACGTTTTTCTCGAATCTCTCCGGTCGCATGACGCGAAGCTCGCCTCGACGAATCTTCTGCTGGATCCGGAGGACCGGCAGTCCACGCGGCAATGTCTTGAGCGCTCCGATCTTGTGGTGGCCTACGGTACTGATGAGACAATACGCCAAATCCGGGAAATGGTCCCGCGCCAAACGCCTTTTTTTGGTTATGGGTATCGCATCAGTTTTTCGCTGGTCACGGCAGGTGCCCTGCGCCCGGCCGCGGTCCGTGATCTCGCCCGAAAAACGTCGCTCGACGCTCGGATCACTGATCAAGGCGGCTGTCTTTCGCCGCTTTGGGTGTTTGCCGGGACCACAGACGCCTTTCTTCTGACCCAGTTTGCCAAAGATTTAAAGCATGAGCTTGACCGGGACGGGAAAGGAAGATGGCTTGTGATTTGCGACGAAGGTTTGTCCGGGCTCTCACTGCCGAAATCGGGACGAGTGATCCGCATCAAGCCGTTCAAAAAAATAAAGGACGTCTTTGAGGCGATACAGCCGTTTAAAAAATGGCTGCAATGCGTTTCGCTTGAGGCCTTGAAGGCGGAGAGAGAAAAGATCGCGGACGGGTTGTCCGCAAACGGCGTGAACCGGATTTGCCGCGCCGGCCGCATGCAGTTTCCGCCGCTCACCTGGCATCATGATGGCAGACCCAACCTTTCAGATTGGGTAAGGTGGACTGATTGGGAAAAATGATCCGAAAAAGTGTTAAAATAAACAAATGAAGAAATATATTTGCATCCACGGCCATTTTTACCAGCCCCCGAGGGAAAACCCCTGGACCGGCGAGGTCGAGTCCGAAGAGTCGGCCAAGCCCTATCACGACTGGAACGAGCGGATCACCAAGGAATGTTATGAGCCCAACGCCCAGGCGCCGGTGATGGATTCGCGCGGCCAAATTCTCTGCCGCATCAATAACTTCGCGAACATCAGCTTTGACATCGGCCCGACGCTGCTTTCATGGCTGCGCCGCCGTTCGCCGTCGACGTATCACGCGATTCTCAAAGCGGACCGCGAGAGTATTTCCAAACGAAACGGCCACGGCAACGCGATGGCCCAGATTTATAACCACGTGATCATGCCGCTTTGCGACAAGCGTGACAAAATCACCCAGGTCCTCTGGGGAATCCGGGATTTTGAGTTTCATTTCAGGAGAAGGCCCGAGGGGATGTGGCTTTCGGAAGCGGCCGTGGACCGCCAGACGCTTGAAATCATGGCTGAGCAGGGGATTTTGTTCACGGTGCTCGCGCCGCATCAGGCCTCGCGCATGCGTCGTTTGGGTTTTGGCGCGCGCTGGGCCGCTTTGCCCGGTGAGTTGATCGATACGAGGACGCCTTATCGCATTCTTCTTCCCAGCGGAAGGCATTTTCACCTTTTTTTTTACAACGCGCCGGTCTCGCGCGCGATCGCGTTTGAAGGGCTTTTATCGAGCGGTGACAAACTCAACGAGCGGCTGTTTGGCGCGTTCGGCCATCGCGGCAGGGCGCAGCTTGTTTCCACCGCCACCGACGGCGAAAGCTTCGGGCATCACCACCGGTTCGGCGAGATGGCTGTTGCCTACGCGCTCAAACGCATTGAAGACCACAAGCTCGCTTATCTTACGAATTTCGCCGATTTTCTCCGGCAGTATGGATCGTCCTGGGAAGTCGACATCCGTGAAAACAGCTCGTGGAGCTGCGCTCATGGGATCGAGCGGTGGCGAAGCGACTGCGGATGCAGGATACATCATGCCCCCGGTTGGAACCAAAAGTGGCGCGCGCCGCTGCGGGAGGCGTTTGACACCGTGAAAAAGGCCGTGGACGAAATTTTTGAAAAGGAAGCCGGGCGGCTCGTGAGAGATCCATGGGCCGCCAGGAACGATTACATCATAGTGATTCTCCGCGGCGGCAAAGAAGAGCGAAAAGAATTTTTATCTCGACACGCGAAGAAGGGCCTGAGTCCCGAAGAAGAGCAAAAAGTATGGGGGCTTCTCGAGGCGCAGCGTTGGCGGCTTCTGATGTACACGAGCTGCGCGTGGTTTTTTGACGATATTTCGGGACTAGAGCCGGTGCAGATGATGAAATTTGCGTTGAGGGCGATAGAACTTGCCCAGCCCTACGCCACTTATTCACTGGAGAGCGCGTTTTTGAAAATCCTAAGCCAAGCCAAGAGTAATTTGCCCGGAAAAGGCAGCGGAGAGGATATCTTTAACAAATATGTCAGAGGGAATAAAAAGGAATAAGAGGCAGGAATAGGGAATAAATATGGGTTTTAATTGCGGAATAGTGGGGCTGCCCAATGTGGGGAAGTCCACGATATTCAACGCGCTCACGCGCGGCTCGGCGCTGGCGGCCAATTACCCGTTCGCGACGATTGATCCGAATCTCGGCGTCGTAGCCGTGCCGGACAAACGGCTTGAGGTGTTGACATCCATTGTCCCGACGCAAAAAGTCGTCCCGACCTCCGTCGAGATCGTCGACATCGCCGGTATTGTGGCGGGTGCCAGCCAAGGCGAGGGGTTGGGCAATCAGTTTTTGAGCCACATCGCCGAGGTCGACGCGATTATCGAGGTGGTCCGCTGTTTTGAGAGCAGCGACATCATTCACGTGAGCGGGAGCGTCGATCCGCTGCGGGACGCCGAGGTCATCCGCACCGAACTTATTCTGAAAGACCTTGAGACGCTGGGCAAGGCCAAGCTGCGATTTGAAAAATCGGCCAAAGCGGGAGACAAAAGGGCCTCGCAGGTGATAGGCCTTTTGTCGCGCTATGAGAAATGCTTTGATGAAGGCCGGCGCGCCAGGCAGGTCTCGCTCACGGCGGAGGAAAAGGCACTGGTTAAAGAAATCAAGTTTCTCACCGACAAACCCATTCTGTACGTGGCAAATATCGCCGAAGAAGAACTGGGCAAACCGGACAATGCGCCGGTCGCCGCCCTTCGTAAAAAGGCGGAGGAAGAAGGTTCGGCGATTATCGCGATCAGCGGCAAAGTGGAGGAGGAGATCTCACGGCTTGAGCCGGGGGAGCGCGAGGAGTTTCTTAAAGCGATGAGCATGAAAGAATCGGGCCTGGACCAGCTGGCCCGCGAAGGTTACCGGCTGCTTGACCTGATCACCTTTTTTACGGTGGGGCCGACCGAGAATCGGGCCTGGACCATCGCGCGGGGGTCCAGCGCGCCCGCGGCGGCCGGAAAGATCCATTCCGATTTTGAAAAAGGATTCATCCGCGCCGAGGTGGTCGGCTACGAGGATTTTTTGAAATACCGCGGTGAGCAGGGGGCCAGAGAAAACGGAAAGTTTCGCCTCGAGGGCAAGGACTATATGGTTCAGGACGGCGACATCGTGCACTTCAGGTTTGGTGTATGATAGAATAAACCGTCTGTCATTGCGAGGAGTCCGCCAACGATCTTTGGCGGACGACGAAGCAATCTATGTAGCACACAGAGATTGCTTCGCTAACGCTCGCAATGACACCATAACCTTAAGGAGCTCCAGCGTGGTCGCCATTTCAGAAGGGAAGCTAAAAAGTTTAGAAGCCGTTTCCAACAAACAGGGTGTCATCACGGCCGCGGCGATGGACCAGCGCGGGTCGCTTCAAAAATCTATCGCGAAGGCCAAGGGGGTCGCCGACAAAGCAGTGACGCCTCACATGATGTCTGAATTCAAAACCGTGGTTACCAAGGTTCTGACCCCTCACGCCAGCGCCATTCTCCTCGACCCGGAGTACGGGCTTCCGGCCTCGAAGGCGCGCGCCAAGGGCTGCGGGCTTCTTCTGGCGTATGAAAAAACCGGTTACGATGCGACGATGGAGGGACGCATTCCGGATTTTCTCGACGGCTACAGCGCCAAGCGGC
>JAHFFL010000035.1 GCA_023247955.1 Candidatus Omnitrophota bacterium | reverse complement strand
GGTGTATATTTTCGTTGGTCCATGTCGAAATGCCGCGTGCGGTGTCAATGCTGCCTTGGTTGTCTCTAAAAAACAGCATGATTTTAAGGTGCGTCCCGGATTTTAAGGCCTTTTTGTTTTTGTTAGGCATTTTTTCTTAAAAACTTGTAAAAACCCTCTTTTTCCACGATTCGAATGAATACGTCGACTATCTTGGGATCAAATTGGGTGCCGCTGTTTCTGCGCAGCTCATCGAGCGCTTCGGTCAAGGAAGACTGATCACGGTAAGGACGACCGAAAAGTATCGCCTCAAACGCGTTGATCACGGCCAGTATTCTCGCGCCTACGGGGATCCGGTCTCCTTTCAACCCTTCCGGGTAGCCTGTCCCGTCGTATTTTTCCCGCGAGTATAGGATAATCGGAGCGACGGGTTTTAAACTCTCAAACGACTGCACGATCTTTGCTCCCTTGATCGGGTGGTCGCGGAGCAGCCGGTATTCTTCTCCGGTCAACTTAGTGGGTTTTTTCAGGATCTCATCCGGAATCCCGATCCTTGCGGTGTCTTTCAACAGTGTCGCATAATGCAACGCCTGCATCTCTTCCTCATTAAGCCGCAGCTCCTGGCCGACACGGAGGACCATTCTCAAAAATATTTCGGGGGACATCGTGGTCGGTACGCGAGTCCCCAAAATAACTGCCAAAGACTGGATGGTCCCGAGAGTCACTTTGCGCTGCTCTTCATAAAGCTGGGCATTTTTGATTGCGATCACCGCTTCTTCGGCAAGGGTCGTTAGAATTTCCTGATCAAAGTAGGTGAAGCCTTTTTTATCTTTTTTGGTGGAGACCGTCAGCACGCCGATCACGTCCTCGTCGATTAACGGAATGCAGATCAATTTTTTACGGAAGACTATTTCCGCCGTTTTGGCGACTCGGCCTTCAAGACCCTTGCCCCACACGGCCTGCGTCCTAGGCCTTTTGCCCTTGGGGTAACCCACGAGCGCCTTTCGCACCAGCGAAAGGCGCGTGTTGCGCGGGGCTAAATGGCCGTGGACCGGCGACACCGGTTTATTCACAAGATAAATCATGCAGCGGTTGACTCTCAGCACTTGTGCAGTCAAGTGCGCGAGCCGTGAAACCAATTCGTCTAAATTAAGCGTCGAATTGATGATGCGGTGCACCGTGTGCACGGTGGAGAGTGCGATTGCTCTTGGGCGGATCGTGGCGGACAAACGCATGAGCTCCTCGGATTTAGCGCAGTCGTCAAGAATCAGCTGAATGTGGTCTGATAAAATGGATGTTACTCCCGGGCGGGCCCCGCCTTTAACGCTTGCGAATCCGAGAAATCCGATCAAACGGTCGCCGGCCAGGAGCGGCGCGCAGTAACCGGCCAGGCCGCCGGGCAACGTAAACGCAAAGGGACGGGTTTCCTTGGTTTTTTTCGCCAAAATCTTCAGCAGGCGAAATGCGAAAGAAATGCTTTTGATCCTGGGGTCGCCCCACACCTTATAGGAATCTTCAAGATTCATCCTAAAGGAGCCGGAGGATAGATTCAAACGGTAAACCACCCACCATATCGGCCGCCCCAAATGAGGGTCAAAAAGCACGCGGAGTTTCTTTAGCCCTTCGTGCCTCAAGAAGCGCTGGAATAATTCCTTATCGTTAAGAGAGCCGTTTCTCACAACCTTAAATCCGCTCCTTTTTAAACTTTCGCATAGGGCTCAAAAAACTTTTTATATTCATCTTGCGCGTAGCGGTCCGTCATTCCCGCGATATAATCGCAAATCACACGGGGGGCCCCTTCCGTTTTCAAGCGGCGCTGGCTGCTGGGCGGTAGTTGTTCCGGCCTCTCCATGTAGGCCTGAAACAAGGCGCGGATAAAACGCATGGCCTTGTCCGTCATCCGGACGACTCGGTAGTGCTTGTAAAGCTTCTCTTTCAGAAACATGCGGAGTTCCTCCCGCCTCTGGGAAAGTTCGGGACTGAACGCGATAAGAAAATGGTCCAGACGGGTAACATCCTCGGGCCGCCGTGCGCCTGCCTTCAAAATATTCTTGCGGGACTGTTCGATGAGATCCGTTGCCTCCCAGTTGATCAACCCGCGGATGATTTGGTATCTCCGGACTTCGGGCGAGCAACCCACGGACAAACCCGTCCTTTTTTTCACGAGCCTCCATAAAGCAATTTTTTCCAGGTCTTTCTCCAAGATTAGGCCCGAGGTAAGCCCGTCGTCAATGTCATGATTATCATAGGCGATCTCGTCGGAAAGGTCCACCGCCTGGGATTCCAGCGACGGCGACTGGAAATGATCGAAGACCCCCATTCCGCGCGCTTCGGCGATTTTCAAAAGTTCGGGATGCTTAAAAAGACCGACGCGGGATTCATAGGTCAGGTTCAGCCCCTGGAAATCCGGGTATTTTTTTTCCAGAGTGTCGACGATACGCAAACTTTGAAGGTTGTGGTCAAAACCCTCATGGTCTTTCATGAGTGCCTTGAGTTCGTCCTCCCCCGCGTGGCCGAACGGCGGATGGCCCAGGTCATGCGACAACGTGATGGTTTCCACTAAATCCACGTTCATCCGTAGCGCGGTCGCAATCACCCGGGCGATTTGACTCGCCTCAAGCGAATGGGTCAAACGCGTACGGTAATAGTCCCCTTCATGATTGACAAAAACCTGTGTCTTGTATTCTAGCCGACGGAACGCGGAGCTATGGATGATGCGGTCCCGGTCGCGCTGGAAGGCAGTGCGGTAAGGATGCTCTTTCTCAGGGTGGAGCCGTCCGCGGCTTGAGCCGCTCTTGATCGCGTAAGGCGCAAGCCACCGCTTTTCCTCTTTTTCAAGGAGTTGGCGGAATACCGGTATTTTTGAACGGATTATTTGCAATGGATAATCGGGAGTTTACCGTAAACATCCATCAGCATATTGATGCGCGAAAGCCCCAGTGTCAATACGTGCTTTTCCTTGGCTAGGAGTTTTGCGTTATCGTCCAGCCCGCGCAGGGCCACCAGCACACGCGTCGTCGCGAACGGCGTGCTCTTTTCTCCTCCCTCGACAAGCTGCAAGATCTCCCGCTCGGTGGCCTTTTCTTCCGTGATCTTGCAGAGCCAGCAACGGCCGTGGCCCTTGGCAATGATGCTGCCAGACTGGTTCGAAGCGGTGTTTTTCTCCCCGCAGGTCTTGATAAACTCCGTGAAATGCGGCAACTTCCTCTTTTTCTCCCCAAACTCGACGATTTCGTTGCCGAAAAGCCCGAAGAGCTTGAGCACCCTGTCCGTCGCCGCCATCCGCGACAATTCTTCGTGCTCCAAAATCATCGCTTCAATGCAAAGGAGAAAATCCTCGGCCCTTGCCGAAGTTCCCAACATAGAAAGCTCTTTTTTCTCATAGACTTCCTTCAACCAAAACTTAAAAATTTTATTGTGGAAACGGTAAAAGACCCCTGTTTTTAAAATGAGTTCGTGCGCCATCAGCTCTTGGATCTCGCGCGAAATCTCCCGTTGGTTACGGTTGATCGCAAGCGTCAAGTCTTTTAATTTATTTTTCCCTTTCGCCAACTCCGTTAAAATCAAGAGCTGAATTCCGCGAGAACTGGACTGTGTCCATGGGGAGATCAGTTTCATAAAATACTGGTTGAGCACTCCCTGAGATTCATAGAGGAGCCGGAGCAGGACATCAGCGATGGTTTCCCGCGAAACTTCGGGATCGTTTTTGGCAAGACTGAGCTCACGAATGCGCGAGGCGACGTTTTCGAGGAAAAACGGGTGGCCGTCGGTGAACGCGACAAGAAAACTCTTCAGAAATTCCGGGATGCGTACCGGCGCAAGACGTTTTTCAAGGAACTGGAACGAGGTCTCAAAATCAAACACCTCGAGGTAAACGCGCTCGAAATTTCCGAACAGCAGCGCCAGTTTCTCCGCAAGAATCTTTCGACTCGCCGAAAATGCCGAGCTTGAGAGGACATACATCGTGTCTTTCTGCACCATGATCTTTTTGCCGAAAGCTGAAAACGCGTTTTTGATCCCGAATTCTCCCAGACGGTGAAATTCATCAAGGATGACGATGCAGTTCAAGCCGGTCTCTTGTTTGAGGCTTGAGGTCAAATCATACAATCGGCTATACGCTTCCTCCGCGTGGCGCGACTTGAGAAGATTCACGATCTCCTCTATCCGTTCCACGGTCTTGGGAATGAAGGGAGTGGCCCTCTCCGCGAGCCTTGAGAGCGTCTCCGTCGGATCGCCTTTTGCCGTGCGGTTCAGGTATTGAAAAAGCAGTGACCGAATGAACTGTTCGACAAAATAATCAACGGCCTGCAATTTGATTTCGACATAAATGGATAGGATTTTGGGGTCGTTCAAGACGTGTAAGAACTGGCGCAGGATAGAGGTCTTGCCGAGCTGTTGATGGCCGATGATCGCCACGTTTTGGCGATAGCCTGATCTCAGGGCGCTGGCCCTTTTGACCAACAGGTCGATAATTTCCTGGCGTCCAAAGAAATTTTCGCCGACCACCGGATCGCTAAACATTTTTCAATCTTCTCTCAGGCGTCAAAAACTCCAACGGGTTTTCGGCTTTTCCGTTTTTGCGTAACTCGAAATAAAACCGCCGCGAGCTTCCTTTCGCATGCGCGGCGCGCGAGATCACTTCACCCTGCCGAACCCATTGGCCCAACGAAACAAGAATCTCTGAATTTCCCGAATAAACCGTCGTGGTATGCCCGGCATGCTCGAGGATAATGGTCTTGCCATAACCTCCAAAGGCCTGATCTACGAACGCGACCCTGCCGTCTCGGCAAGCCACGACATCGGCGCGCCTCCGCGGCTCAATCACAATTCCTTTGAGCGCCGCGCCGTCTTCTTTTCTAGAACCGAAAAAACTTGTCACCTCTCCGATCACTGGCCAACAAAAAGACTGTTGGTCCGCTAAATCCTCCCGCCGCCCGGGAGTTATCGGGGGCTGACTCAGGGAGGTATGATACCCCGACCTGGCGCATCCCGTCAAAAAAATAATGCAACCCAAAAAAAATTGGGCTTGACGGGAAGCCAATCGCGTGCGACTCATGCTGAATTTTCCAATAGGGAGCGGGCGACGGGAATCGAACCCGTGTCCGAAGCTTGGGAAGCTTCTATTCTGCCATTGAACTACGCCCGCCAAAAAATCCTTAAAACCGTGTCATTTCCTTGAATTGCCGATAACGCTCCTGGATCTGTGAGGATTTAAGCACGGCGATTCTATCCAAACTAAAACTCTCCACATTGTAGGAGGCTAAAACGCTTCCGTAAACCACTGCCTGGCGCACCGCGCCGCCGTCCAAACGACCGGTTTTTGACAGGTATCCGATAAACCCTCCGGCAAACGTGTCCCCCGCCCCCGTCGGATCAAATACCTTTTCCAAGAGATAGGCCGGCGTGAGAAAAATAAAATCCTTGGAGAAGCACATCACGCCGTGCTCTCCTTTTTTGATCACGACAAGCCGGGGGCCGCAAGAAATAATCCATCGGGACGCTTGGATCAGATTAAACTCCGACGAGAGCTGTCTGGCCTCGCTGTCATTGCAAAGAAAAATATCTACTTTTTTAAGAAGTTTCTTGAGAACCGGTTTCTTGTGTTCTATCCAATAATTCATCGTGTCGCAGGCGGTCAGGCGCGGGTTTTTCATCTGGCGAAACACGGAAAGCTGGATCTCAGGATCGATATTCGCCAGAAAAACGTAACGGCTGTTTTTTTGAGCGCGCGAGATCACGGGCTTGAACGACTGAAATACATTCAGCTCAGTCTTCAAGGTCTTCGCCGTGTTCAAATCATAATCGTAGCACCCTTTCCAGCGGAAGGTCCTCCCCTTTTCAACCCGCAGCCCTTCCGTCCGGATGCCGAGCTCCCTAATCCGCTCGAGATAACGCTTGGGGAAATCCTCGCCCACGACGGCCACCAGTGAAACCGGTGAGAAGAAACGCGCGCTGGCGCTGAAATAAGTCGCTGATCCCCCCAGCGCATCTTTGACGCTGCCAAACGGCGTACGCACCGAATCCAGCGCTACGGAACCGACAGCCAAGATACACCCGCCGTTCATGGGAGAGCTTCCAAGAGGCGGTTTGCGGCCCGCTGGGGATCATCGGCCGCCATAACGGCGCGGACCACCGCTACTCTACGCGCTCCGGCGCTCACCACCTCCCGAACGGTGGACTCATTGATTCCCCCTATTGCCACAAAAGGGATAGAAATATTTTTGGCGGCAAAACGCACAAGCTCCAAACCGATTGGCGCGGTACCCGGTTTGGTGGGCGTTGCAAAAACAGGTCCGACACCGATATAATTAAAACCTTCTTTCACGGCTGCCGCGGCTTGGGCCTTCGAATGAGTGGAGCGGCCATAGACGCGCTCCTCGCCCAATATTTTTTTTGCTTCGACAAGCGCGCCGTCCTCCTGCCCCAAATGCAGCCCGTCCGCGTCGATGGCCTTGGCCACGCCTGCACGGTCGTTCACGATCAAAGAGGCCCCTGCCTCCTCGGTCACTCGCCGCAGTTTCTTTCCGATCTCGATCAGTGCTTCATCGGAGCCGGTTTTATCGCGAAGCTGGATGACGTCCGCACCGCCGCGCAGGGCCGCGCGCGCCACTTCCACCAATGAGTCCCTTTTCAGGACCCCGAAATCCGTGATCACGTAAAGCCTCCAGTTTTGGCAAGGCTTTTTTTTCGATCGCATAAACGCTAAACCTCACTTCCTTGAAGCGTGCCGCAAGCGGTACGCTGATAAGCTTTGAGGTTTCCTCTAGGACCCGCAAAGCTTCTTTGCTTCTTTCGATATTCGCCAAAAAAAGATCGGCCCAGTTCCCGCGTCGGTTCTCCAAAGAGGAAGGAGACCTGCCAACGTCTGAGGCAACGTCTCTGGACTCTAAAAGCGCGGCAAAGGTGAACGGCAGTTTCCCGAGACAGCCGCTGATCCGGTGCCTTGCCTTTTTCAGAGACCCGGTTAGTGCGTGGTCCTCAAGGATAAGGCGCGCCACCTCTTCGCAAACGCGCAAGCCTTCACGTGACCGGTTGAAGTTAGCGTCTAAAACCCTAAAGAGCCGGCGTTTTTGCATTTGCGAGAGTCAGTAGGTCTTTTTTATTTTTTCAATGAGGCGCGTAGTAGAAAAGCCTTTATAAAAAGACAGCACGACGGCCCGGCCACCGTAGGATTTGACAAACTCCCCGCCGACGATGTCCTTGGCCTTCCAATCGCCGCCTTTCACGAGAAAATCAGGGCGTATCGCGCGGACCAGTTTCTCGGGCGTTGCCTCCGAAAATAAAACAATGTCATCCACGCAGTCGAGAGCCCCGAGGATTTCCGCCCGGTCCTTCTCGTGAGTCACGGGGCGGCCCGCGCCCTTCAGTTTTTTCACCGAGCTGTCCGAATTGAGTCCGACGACGAGACGGTCCCCCAACGCCCTGGCTTCCCGCAAATAACGAAGATGCCCCACGTGCAAGATGTCAAAGCAACCGTTCGTAAAAACAATCCTCTTTCCGGATTTTTTTTCCGTGGCAAGGGCCGCAAGCAGAGCCGCCAGCGTTTTAGTTTTAGGGGGTAAGCAAGGCCTCATCAACCCGCTCGCAAAGGATATGGCCGATCATGAGGTGAGTTTCCTGAATCCGCGACGTCTTTGCAGAGGGGACGACAATCGCCAAATCCACCAGCGCCTTGAGCTTGCCCCCATCGCGGCCCAAAAAGCCGATGGTGGTCAGACCTTTTTCTTTCGCTTTTTTTACGCCAGAGATCACGTTGGGAGAGTTTCCGCTGGTTGAGATCGCGAACGCCACATCGCCCACCCGACCGAGCGCTTCGATCTGGCGGTCGAAAACGCGGTCGAAGCCGTAGTCGTTCCCCACCGCGGTTAAAATGGCGGTGTCCGTAGTCAACGCAATGGCCGGGAGACCCTGACGCTCACTCTCGTAACGGCCTACGAATTCGGCCGCCAGATGCTGGCTGTCGCTGGCGGAACCGCCGTTGCCGAAAAAGAGGAGCTTGTTTTTCTTTTTGAGACAATCGACGACAAGGACCGCCGCCCTTTCGATGAGTTCAACCTGACTGCGGATCACGGACTCTTTGACTTGAATGGCGTCCCGAATGTCGCGGATAATTTTATCTTTCATCGGTCACCCAAAAAAGGTTTTAGCCATGGCATAGAAATCGGGATCCACGGTCTTCAGTTTACCGGTAGCCGTCTCAATAGGCACCGAGACGATCTCGTTGCCGCGCAGGGCCACCATTTGTCCAAACTGCCCTTGTTTCGCTAGGCGTACCGCTTTCTCCCCGAAACGGGTGCCAAGCATACGGTCAAATGCCGTGGCGCTTCCGCCACGCTGCACATGTCCGAGCACCGTCACGCGCGTTTCAAAACCGGTCTTTTCTTCGATCTTTTTGGCGAGGAACTCGCCGATTCCCCCTAACCGCACATGGCCAAAATCGTCGAGTTTTTTCTCCAGCGTCACCTCGGTGCCGTCGAACTTCGCGCCTTCGGCGACCACAATAATGCTGAAATTTTTACCTCGCTTGCTCCTGTTTTGTATGACGCCGATTACTTCTTCCATCCGTATCGGCACTTCGGGAATCAG